>JAENZU010000362.1 GCA_016841125.1 Melioribacter sp.
GGGGTTATATTTATTTGACCGGCAGAATGAGAAGTTCCACCACTTTGGAGAAGACCCTTCCAATCCCTCTGCTATTAAAGGTGATAGGGCATACTGCCTCTATAGGGACTGTGACTCAATTCTTTGGATTGGCACCAACCGGGGATTAAACAAATTATTAATCGATGAGAAATCAAGTGAAGACATTTCTTCAACGGGTGGTAAAACAAATTTAAATTCATTCACATTCAATTTTTATAATTGGAATAACGATCCAATAGATATTAATAGTTTGGTGAGTGATTTGGTAGTATGCATTTATGAAGATACGTCCGCAAAACAGAAAACACTTTGGATAGGCACGCAATTTGGATTGTCGCGAATGACTATCTCACCCGAAGATAAAACTGAGTTTAAAAATTTTAATCGCAATTCCAATTACCCGGAAGGCATAAGGTCTAACTTGATCTGGTCGATCACAAAAGATAGACAAAACGAATTGATGATCGGCACTAAATCAGAAGGGTTGTTTAAGTACTATATTGATGAAGATAAATTTATAAAATATTCCGACCCGTCAATTGAAGATTTTAAAAAAAATTATACTGTTCGTTATTTGTTTATGGATAGATCAGAAATTTTATGGATCGGGACTGAAGACATAGGTCTGTTCAGCAGCAATGGTAAAAGTAGAAATTTCAATGTGTATAAATCAGATCCTAAAGACCCGCAAAGCTTGACGGATAATAACGTCACCTCAATTTATGAAGACAGCAAAGGGACAATTTGGGTTGGGACTAAATACGGCGGATTGAACCGGCTAGATCCGGGGGATAGAGACTCAGGTTATTTTCAACATTATCTTTCGGATCCAAATAATGAGAATAGTATTCTTCATAATAATATAAAAGCAATTGTTGAGGATGATCTCGGCAATATTTGGGTCGGGAGTTGGAATCTTAACGGCGGCTTAAACAAATTTATCCCGGACAGCAATAAATTTATCCGTTACCAGCATTTTGTAAGTTCAACAAATAGTTTAGCGGAAAACCAGGTTCGATCTCTCGCCAAAGATGAGAAGGGACATTTATGGATCGGGTTTTCAGAAATGGGGATGGATAAATTTGATATCTCAAAAAATATTTTCACTCATTATTTACTCAGTTCGAATAAAACAAATAGTTTGAGTCTGAAAACTATATCCAATATTTATGCTGATAAAATCGGTAATCTGTGGATCTCTACATTTTCCGCCGGATTGAATAAGTTTGATCTCAACACAGAAACATTTACACAATTCACTTTCGATAAAAACAACAAACAGAGTATCAGCAGCAACCGGGTTTGGACAACATTCATGGATAGTTACGGCAGGTATTGGATAGGGACCGATAACGGCTTGAATTATTTTAACAAGGCGGAAAATAATTTTATTCATTTAAATGAAAGCCATGGGCTGATAAACAATACTGTATATGGTATCGTTGAAGATGACGACAATAATTTAATGGTCCGTACCCAAAAATGTATTTCCAAAATTGAAATTAACTCCCCAACGAAACTTCTGGCGGAAAATGGTCGGGTTTTTAATTTTGATAGTGATGACCATTCGGCTAAAACCTAGTTTAACAACGCTGCTTCAATTAAAAGTAAAACAGGCGAGATATTCTTGGGGGGCGTTAATGGTTTAATCTATTTTGACCCGAAGAAAATAAAACTTAATAATAACCTCCCCATTATTGCCATCACCTCATTTAAAGTATTTGAAATTGAAGCAGAGCTTGACACTCAAATAGTTCACAAAACAAATATTGATCTTCCTTACTCAAACAATTTTTTTTCAATTGAATTTGCCTCCCTCGACTTTCATTCACCGGGCAAAAACAGATTTGCCTATAAACTTGAAGGGTTTCACGATAACTGGATCTACAGCGGAAACAGAAGATTCGTAAGCTTTAGTCACCTGGATCCCGGAGAATACTTATTTAAAGTTAAAGGTTCCAATAGCGACGGTCTGTGGAATGAAGCAGGTACATCTTTAATGATAAATATTATACCTCCTTTCTGGCTAACTTCATGGTTCAAATTCTTAAGCGGAACATTAATATTAACCGTAACATTTTTTTCGCTGAGATATTTCTTGACTAGAAAATATAAAAGACAATTATTAGAACTTTCGACTCAGCAAAAAATTCAAAATGAGCGGGAGAGAATTTCAAGAGAATTGCACGATAACATTGGTTCGAACTTAACTTCAATAATTACCGGACTTGAAATCTCCAAGAAGTTTTTTGAAAAGGGAGATAAAAAAAATCTTTCGGAAAATATATCATCCCTCGAAACACACACACGAAACACAATCGACGAACTAAGGCAGACCATTTGGTCTCTTCATGAAGATGTAAAAACTATTGCAGACTTAAACGAAAAAATTAGAGACTTCATTCTTCATCAAATTAAATTCCATGAAAAACCGGAAGTAAACTATTACTTCAGCGGGGATGATTCGCAAAGTATTTCCTCTGTAGAAGCATTGAATCTGTTTAGAATAATTCAAGAGGGTGTAAGCAATGCATTAAAATATGCCGATTGTTCCAATATTACAATTAGTGCGGAGTCAAATAGTAAAATGTTATCACTCAAAATAAAAGATGATGGGAAAGGATTCGACCTGGACAATGCAATTGCATCAGGGAACAATTTCGGATTGAAAAATATGAAGCTGCGTGCGGAACAGATCAATGCAGGCTTTGAAATATATTCTGATAATTCCGGCAGTACAATAAAAATAATTAAAGAATTTGATTAACCTATGCAGGTTATTTTATTTTTATAAAAATGAATTTACATTAACAACATGATAAAAGTAGCGATTGCCGAGGATAACGCATTTACGCGAAAACAGTACGAGCAGCGGTTTCAGTTTTATAATGATATTGAAGTTGTACTTCTGGCTGAAAATGGTAAAAGCTTGATCGACGGACTTGCGAAACTTAGTGAGTTGCCCAATGTAATTTTAATGGATATTGAGATGCCGGGTTTTTCAGGAATTGATGCAGCTGCTATTGTAAAAGATTATTATTCCGAAATAGAAATAATGATGGTAACAGTTTTTAAAGATGAACAAAACATCTTCAGCGCCATAAAAGCAGGTGCTTCAGGTTATCTGTTGAAAGATAATTCTACAGATGAAATAGTAGACGCAATAAATGAATTGGTGGACGGAGGAGTTCCCCTTTCAAAATCGATAGCTCGAAAGGTATTGGGATATCTGAAAGACGGAAATATATCTACCGAAAAAGAAGAAGCTGATTTCAAACTTACCAAACGTGAAGTTGAAATACTTCAGGCGATTGTCCGTGATGATACAGAATATGCAATCGCAATGGACCTTAAGATAAGTCAGCACACGGTAAGATCGCATGTAAAAAATATCTACAAAAAACTTCAAGTTCATTCGCGTGGAGCAGTTGTAAAAGCAGCATACGAAAAAAATCTCTTAAAGTAGCTCACCATTATAATATCCCCTCAACAGGTGATTGTGTAATTAGATACTCCACTTTAAATTGGATCTAGACCAACAAACTATTTTCATCACACGGAGATCTAATATGAAAAAGTTAATTACTGCTTTATTCACCATATTATTATATAGTAGTTTAATTTCAGCACAATGGGGTTACGTAACTCCTCCGGAAACATTTTTTGGCGGCAATCATATACTTTCGCACAACGGAGAGCTTTTTTTTTCAAATAATCTAGATATTTACAAAACCACCGATAACGGCAGCTCATGGATAAATCTCACAAATGGCTGGGCTAACGCCCCGGGTAATGCAAACATTATGATTCAGATCGCGGGCAATAATATATTTGTCGGCTCTTTTCTTCTAGGAGTTTTCATGTCTCCCGATAATGGTTCAACTTGGCAAATTGATTCAACGGGTCTAGAAGGTTCGTTTAATTGTCATATAGTTTATACCGACGGTTCAAATGTTTTTGCCAGTTTCGACTGGCCGACTTATGGTTTTTACAGGAAACCAGCAGGTCCAGGTGCATGGACCAGAATAAACAGTAACGTCATTGGAGGCGGTTATATTTCAACCGTGAAAGGTATGACGAAGATAAATAATATTCTCTATGCCGCCACTAGAAACTCCGGCGTTTATGAATCAACGGATAACGGAATGACATGGACTAAGAAGACGAATGCCGGACTTCCCTCACCTGTTGATGGTCAATTCGCTGACCGACTGCTGAATATCGGCCCAGATCTTTATGTCTCAACCGATAACGGAATTTATAAATCAACCGATCAGGCGGATAGTTGGACCAGAGTTGATCAAGGTTTTGCAACGTGGAATCAGTTT
>JAENZU010000363.1 GCA_016841125.1 Melioribacter sp.
CTAATTTACAGCTAGATGCAAATAATAGAATTTATCTTCAAGCGGTGGATATATCCGGCGCAAAATCAGATATAATAGCTCTACCCGATACAAGTAGAGAATGGTTTGTTAAAAAGCCTAAGGGAAAATTACTCATCGTTGATAATTTTATTTCCGGTGCCAGTGCCCAAACTTTTTACGTTCAAACTTTCAATTCACTCAATAATGGTACGATGACGGACAAATACGATGTATTGGATATTGAAAACACTACTTTCCCTTATGAGAATGTCACATTTATAGAGACATTAAAATTATTCGATTTTGTATTCTGGTATTCCAATGAAACACCAAGTTTGGATCTCACAAACCTGGTTACCCAAAATTATATAAATCAAGGCGGAAAAATAGCTTACTCGCTCACATTCAAAGATTCCTCATTATCCTATAGTTATGATCTCGCAACCATTCAAAATTTTGTACCGATAGAAAAATTTGATCAGGCTCAGCCTTTGAGTTTTATACTTCCCGGAGCGAATATATTAAAGAAGGATCAAAATTCCAGCTACCCAAATTTAAAGACTGCAACAACTGTTGGATTTGTGAGAACATTTGTTCCTAATAGTGCATCTGCAAGCGGTGTATACGATTTATCCAGCAATCAAGTGAACGGCTCAATTGCGCTGATGGATAATTCGAAATCATTATTTTTTATCGGACTCCCGCTGCATCAATGCGACGGAAATGCCGGTAATGTAAAACTCCTATTAGAAAAAATATTCTTCGAGGAATTCGGATTGACTTTATGAAAAAATTTATACTTCTATTTTTCATAATATATTTATCACTTTCAGCCCAGCCCAAAGGTAAGCTGGAAGGTGTTGTTACTGATGCATCATTAAATGATCCCTTGCCCGGTGTTAATTTAATATTGGAAGGCACTTACTTTGGTGCAGCTACTGACTTTGAGGGAAATTATCAAATTGAAAATATTACACCTGGAACTTACACTGTCAAAGTTTCACTTATCGGCTATAAGACCATTCAATATACGGGTATTACTATCTCTTCAAATAAAACAACTCAACTGGATGTAAATATGGAAGAAACTGTTCTTACAATGGAACAGGATGTTGTAGTGGTTGGAGATAAACCACTGGTTGATGTTGAGGAAACCCAAAGTAAAAGAACTGTATCCCGCGAAGAGATTGAATTATCGGTAGTGGAGGATGTTCAAGATCTGGTAACTCAGCAAGCGGGAGTTATAAAATCTGATAATTCAATTCATATCCGTGGCGGCAGGTCTTATGAAAATGCATTTTTACTTGATGGCGTTTCAGTTCAAGATCCGCTTGCCGGTACCGGATTCGGACTACAGCTAAGTGCAAATTCAATAGAGGAAGTTGAAGTAATTACCGGCGGATTCAATGCCGAGTTTGGTCAGGCTACGTCGGGTATTGTTAATGTTAGAACTAGAGAGGGGAGTGATAAATATTCCGGCTACCTCTCATACAAACGGGATAACTTTGGAGAAAAGACTTCACCTAACGTTTTTAATATTGATATTATGGAAGCCAACCTCAGCGGACCCGAACCAATCACATCTTCGCTTCTTCCGGCAATCGGAGTGAATATTCCCGGATCGATCAGTCTCTTCGGAAGTTTTTACGTTGGTATGAGTGATGGTATTACCCAAGGTTATTTTAAACCGACTGCGAAGCAATTGTATTCATCAACATTTTTCGGAACCAGGTTTGCACCGCGGGCTGAAAATAGCTGGTTCTGGCTCGGTAAAGTTACTTATAGCGTAAGCCCAACGATGAAACTGGTTTATTCATTCAATCAATCTGTAAATATAAATCAAAATTCACAGTCGCTGCAGGCTAACCTGGAATATGTTGAACCGAGTCCCGGCTATCAGTATGAATTCCAAAACATATTAGATAATGCAAACACATTTACACACAATACAAAATATAACTCGGTTACTTGGACACACACTTTAAACTCTTCTACTTTTTATGAATTAAAACTGAATAATTTCTTTTCGCATTTAAGAGCCGATGCAAACGGAAAATATTGGTACGATTACGAAGAGCCGAAAGACATAACAACATTTCCTATTCAATACTATAATGTTGACGGTGATACAATCGGGGTAATTCCGGGAGACGGTTTCTGGGATGTTGGCAATCCTTTTACCTGGCGCGATCATCACATAGAAGAGTTTTCTATTAAAGGAGATGTTACCAGTTTCTTTGATGAAAAGAATAAATTAAAAGCCGGGTTCAATTTCGTTTTTCAGGAATTGCAGGTTATTGATATTTACAAACCCTGGATTGGCGAACTTGGATTGAACAATGACTTTTATAAAGTTTTTCCTGCACGCGGATCATTTTACGCACAGGACAACATTAATTTTTCCGGAATGATTCTGAACTTCGGTATGCGGATGGATTATTGGTTCCCGGGAAAATATGTTGATGATGCAGTTGATAATCCTGATGTAATTACAATTCCTGATGAAACAAGGCAAAGATATAAGGATGAGACATTTGAATTTTTTGGAGGCAGCCGTTACAAAGCGCGGTTAAGTCCAAGGCTTGGTATTTCGCATCCGGTTACAGATAACCAAATTCTCTTTTTCTCCTATGGTCATTTTAGTAAATGGCCGAGACCGCAATTTGTTTATGCAAAACTAAGTCCAACAAATGCTCAGTCATCATTCCAAAGATTTGGTAATCCTAATTTAAACCCCGAAACTACCGTGGCATATGAGCTAGGACTCAAAACCCAGTTTTCGCAAAATGATGTTTTAACGGTTACTGCGTATTACAAAGATATTTTCGATTACGTTAGAACCAGAACAGCAAAAATAACATCTGCAAGATTTGCTACTGAAAATTTTATCACCTATGCAAATTTGGATTACGCACGGTCCCGCGGATTGGAACTTGAATATAAAAAGAGAATAGGTAAGTGGTTCAACGGTATGGCTGCATTATCTTATGCGATTGTTACCGGTAAAAGTTCTTCCGCCGATGAAGGTGTATTGATTTTACGCGGGGATCTCGATGAATCAATAAAAGAGGAGTTCGTTTCCTGGGATCGTCCTTTTACAATCTCAACTTCATTTAATTTTTTCATTGAAAAAGGTAAACCTTTATTCGATTTCGGATATGGAATTTTAGATGACATTAATATTTACACACGCGCTTTTTTCCAATCGGGTAAGAGATATACTCAATACTATTTTACCGGCAACTACGATACGGATGGAAGACCTGAGTACGTGCAGGATAGATCCGACAGGTATGGAAAGATAGGGGACAATTGGTTTTGGATTGACATGAATATTGAAAAATATTTCAGATTCGGTGATCTAAGATTTACACTATTTGTAGAAATAAACAACTTACTGGATACTAAAAATGCTGCAGTAATTGATCCTATTACCGGCGAAGCTTATGAGTACGGCGAT
The DNA here is from genome assembly GCA_016841125.1 of Melioribacter sp. Lineage (GTDB taxonomy): Bacteria > Bacteroidota > Ignavibacteria > Ignavibacteriales > Melioribacteraceae > JAENZU01. The sequence goes on from JAENZU010000363.1 coordinate 3,461, forward strand.
CCAACACCTTCATCCTGGAACGATCCTCTTTATCCGGATTTGCAGGCGCCAATTTCTCCTTATCCGTTTGATCCGGCAAGATATTTAACCAGAAGAAATATTAAGTTTGGAATTAGTTTAAGATTCTAATTATGAAAAAAGTTTTTATTCTGATATTGATAGTGATTGGAACTGCAGATTTAAGAGCGCAGTTGTTTCCGACTTTGGGAGGACAACGTGCGGGAATATCTACTGCCCAATTCTTAAAAATTGGTGTCGGGGGCAGAGCTGCCGCAATGGGAGATGCGTTTGTTGCATTATCTGATGATGCCTCCGCGCTTTACTGGAACCCAGCCGGGTTGGTTCAGACTTCCCAAAATCAAATTTTATTTTCTCATAATGAGTGGGTTGCAGAAATTAAACATGAATTTTTCGGTGCAGTTTATCATCTTGGTGCAAATGATGCCGTGGGTATTTCTTTTATTTCTCTGCACATGGAGGATATGCCTGTAACAACAGAATTGATGCCTCTTTGTACCGGTGAATATTTTACTTTCGGCGATATTGCGCTATCTCTTTCTTATTCTAAAAAGATGACCGAACAATTTAGCTTTGGCGGTACGATACGTTACATTGAGGAAACGCTTGACAAACTTAAGATGCGCGGAGTTATGGTTGATTTGGGTACCTACTACTGGACAGGTTTGGGAACTACCCGTTTTGCAGTGGCAATAACAAATTTTGGAAATGAACTTGCGCCCGACGGTGAAGTTGTTTTGATCGGTAATAGAAACAAATCGAGTTGGCAGTCTTTCTCTCCGCCAACTATGTTCAGAATTGGTTTTGCATTCGAACCCTATCAAACAGATATGCATAGGATCACAACTTCTATTCAGTTGA
>JAENZU010000364.1 GCA_016841125.1 Melioribacter sp.
AATCTTGATAGGCTGAATGGAATAAATACGAGTAGTGAGTTTATTCTCTCTTTCAAACTTTTGGAATACCTTTAGATGATTTTTGTAAGTGATATCGTGAATAGAAGTAATACCTAACCGTTTAGCTTCAGCTAATGCAGCGCTTAAAGCAGATTCGTATTCCGCAAAAGTTGGCTCGGGAATGATACCCATAACCAATTCCATTGCGCTGTCTTTTAAAATCCCGGTCGGTTCGCCGGTTTCCGGATCTTTGAGAATTAATCCTCCTTCCGGAGAAGGAGTATCTTTTGTTATTCCTGCCAATTTTAGTGCTAATGAATTGGCAAGCCCCATGTGATAATCCATTCTATTAAGGAAAACCGGAGTATCCTCAGAATAATGATCAATCCATTCTTTTGACGGCAGTAGTTTTTCATCCCAGCTTTGATGATTCCAATTTCCGCCGGTAACCCACTTTTGCGGGTGATGATAAATATGAGTTTTTACTTCACTAATAAATTCTTGTTTAGTTTTGCATTTGGTTAGATCAACGTTAAGAAGAAAAAATCCTCCTAAAATTATGTGAGCGTGGGAATCGATTATTCCCGGTAATACCAACCGTCCTTTAAGATCAATAATTTCGGTGTGTTTATTAATAATAGAATTTGCATCGTTATTTGTACCGACGAATAATATTTTATCCGCTAAGGTAATTATTGCTTCTGCCCACGGATAATTTTTATCTGCAGTATATATCTTTCCGTTTAAGTAAGCTTTTAATATCTTCATATATTTCCTTTAGAGAATTTTGTTTCAGAATATTGTTCAATTTTAATTATAACATTCATTTTTGAAAATCGCATATAAATTTAGAATAAAATGAAAATAGTTACTCAAATTTTACTGATAATTATTGCTGCCGGGACATTGACTATTGACGCTCAAACTTTTAGACTCAAGCGTCCGGTGAAAAATAATATACAAATAAATGGCTCATACTTATATGGTGAACCGTCACTTGCGAATCCGGCTTTAGCTCATCGTGGAATTGATATTGCGATAAGTTATGATACGGTTTTTTCAGCCTCAAGCGGGACAGTTTATTTTGTTGGCTACGATCCCAATAATGTTGTTGGCGGCTACGAGCCGAACGGCTGCGGTAATTACATTTTTATTAAAAGTAACTGGCAGAGTAAAAATCTCTATCTGCTATACTGCCATCTGACGAAACCGCTTGTTCTTCAAAACCAATCTGTTGCGGAAGGAACTCCAATCGCAATTTCGGGAAATACCGGTTACTCAACAGGTCCACATCTTCATTTTGAATTAAGAATGAACAGTGCAAGCTACAGTACAACTCGAAGTCGCCGCAATCCAGAGCTATGGATAGGCATGGATGGAATGGGGGCAATTTATGGTGAAGTGCCTAATGCACCCAACAGCACAAGAGTTGATATTTCGCCCGATCCCAAACCCAGACCGCCCTATACGACTTATGGGTATTCACTGACTTATAATTTTAACGATCCTTATATCGGCAGCGATGATATTTATGCAGAGAACTATGCAATTGGAGATGTAAAGCCTGGGACATACACCATTACCGCACTCGGAGGAGCATACACTCGCACAGTTACTGTTCAGTCCGGTGAAGTTGTTAATGCCGATATATCAACTGATGTTGAGCAGAAAATTAGCAGCGTAAGAAATTTTGAATTATTTCAGAATTACCCAAACCCTTTTAATCCGGGAACGAATATTTCGTTTTAATTGGAAACTCAATCATACATTAAATTGGAAATTTATAATTCTTTGGGCGAAAAAATCGAAACGGTTACAGAAGGATTGCTGGATCAAGGTTACCACAATTATTATTTCGCACCAAAAAGTATCGCCGGGGGAGTTTATATTTCCGTGCTGAGTATTCAGCAGGGTGAATCATTAAACAAATCCATTTTAACAAAAAAAATGTTATACCTAAAATAATATCTCCAATTTTCTTTTTGAAAATATTATATTATGTTAACGTTATCATAAAATTGGAAATCAAATGATAGAACTACTTACACAAATTGCTGATTGCGTAGAACGGGGCAAAGTTGATTTAAATTCCAAATACCCGCCGGATTTAGCCGGTAAAGAAGGGGCGTATGAGTTAACTAAAAAAGCTTTGGATACTGGGTTAAAAGCAAATGATATTTTGAACGATGGATTGATGACGGGTATGAACAGGGTTGGTGTTAAATTTAGGGACGGAAAAATATTCATACCTGATGTGCTGATTGCGGCGAAAGCAATGAAGACATCTATGGAATTGTTGAAACCTTATTTTATCTCCGGTGAGGTTAAGCATAAAGGTTCAATTATTTTAGGTACCGTGGCCGGGGACCTTCACGACATCGGAAAAAACTTAGTTTCCATGGTCGTTCAAGGCGGCGGCTGGAATGTAATTGATCTTGGAGTAGACGTTAGTGCCGAAAAATTCTTAAACGCAGCAAACGAAGGTGAAGCAAATGTTATCGGGCTGAGCGCTCTTCTTACTTCAACAATGCAGAACATGAAAGGGATTGTTGAGAAGGTGAAAAATGAACAGCCTATGATAAAATTTATTGTTGGCGGCGCTCCGGTTACATCAAAATATGCGGCAGAAATAGGTGCCGATGCTTACTTTGCAGAACCTCAGGGCGCATTAGAATATTTAAATTCAGAATGTGTATAATTCATGATTGATCCGATAGTCAATATTGATCTGCTTCAAGAATTTGAAATTGACGCTTCCGATATTCAAATTTCCACTGAAAACGCTGGACATTCTCTTGGTTACAAATTGGGACAAACTCCTGAACCCGTGAGAGAAATTATTGAAAATGTTCATTCAAATTTCTCTACTCATTTAAAAGCAAAAACCGGGTTTAGAATTTTCAATTATTCGGATGTTGAATTCGGCAAGGATTATTTTAAAATTTTTGATACAATATTTAATACCGGAAGGATCATTGCCAAACAACTCCGCACTTCTGAAACGGCGGTAATTTTTACTGCGACAATTGGACCTGGGATTGAAAAAAAATCAAAACAATATATGTCCAACGGCGATATGCTGGAAGGTTATCTTTGGGACGCTTTCGGTTCCGACGCCGTTGAGAAAGTATGTGATATTTTAGAAGAAAAATTAATTCAAGTTCTAGCATCACAGAATTTAAATATAACTAATCGCTACAGTCCCGGTTATTGCGGTTGGAATGTAACCGAACAGCAGAAACTATTTTCTTTTCTGCCTAAAGATTTCTGTGGTATTCAACTTTCTGAAAGTTCATTGATGACACCTATCAAATCAGTCAGCGGGCTGATTGGTGTCGGCAGAAACGTTGAGAGGACTGAGTATCAATGTTCAATTTGTGACATCGAAATGTGTATTCGAAGAAAAACAGAGTGAGGTAATTTTGGGAAAATTAATGCAAAAACTTCAGCAAAAAGGTGTGCTGGTTTCAGACGGCGCGTGGGGAACCTTTCTTCAAAAAAAAGGTTTGAGCCAGTCTGAAGCTCCGGAATCTTGGAACATTTCGCATAGAGATGAAGTGCTCGACATCGCAAAAAGTTACATTGATGCCGGCGCTGATATAATTGAGACGAATAGTTTTGGAGGCAGCAGAATTAAATTAGATCATTTTGGACTTGCGGATGGTGCATTTAATCTGAATAAAGCCGCGGCGGAAATTTCCCGGCAAGCAGCCTCAGACGACGCTGTTGTTATGGGGTCTATCGGGCCTACGGGTAAATTTATAATGATGGGTGACGTAAGTGAAGATGATCTTTATTCTGTCTTTAAAGAGCAGGCAGTGGCTTTGGAAGATGGCGGTGCCGACGCCGTAATAGTAGAAACATTTTATGACTTGATGGAAGCAGAGGCTGCTTTTAAGGCGGTAAAAGAAAATACTAAGTTAGATATCGTTTGCTCATTTACCTTCGACAAAAAAGGAGAAGGGGAGTATAGAACAATGATGGGACATACCGTTGAGGAATGTCTAAATTTTTGTGTCGAAAAAAAAGTTGATATTATCGGTACAAATTGCGGAAACGGATTTGAAGCCATGATCGATATCGTGAGTGAAATTAGAAATCATAATTCTCAAATTCCAATTCTCGTTCAAGCGAATGCCGGATTACCAATTTTAGAAGACGGAAAATTATTTTACCCTGAAACACCGGAATTTGTTGCTTCACTTGTTCCAAAATTAATTTCAGCGGGAGCCTCAATTATTGGCGGATGCTGCGGTACAACTCCTGAGCATATTGCAGCGATAAAATCTGAAGTAGTAAAAATCCTTAACAACTAGATTTGTAATTCACC
>JAENZU010000365.1 GCA_016841125.1 Melioribacter sp.
GAATCCCGTCATACTAAAAATCATACAAATTCCTTAAAAAGAATGACCTTAAATGTAGCTAAATTAATCGTCGATATCAAAGCCGGAATTATTAATTGATAGGGCTAAAAAGCCTCGCCGATACCGATATGAAATTCGAAAGTTTCGCTAAAAAATGCTTTTTTGAAAAAACTTCTTTTGTCCCACGGATCATAGACTTTCAGCCCAAAATCAAGTCTTATTGGGGCAAATTCGGAATAGTACCTAAGACCGAAACCGGCTGCAATCGCAATCTGATCTAATCTGACACTTTGAAAATCATTCCAGGTATTTCCATAATCAATAAAGAGCGCAGAACCTAAACCGCCGACTAACCTATTTCTTGTTTCGATAGAGCCTTCAAGCAAAATAAAACCGCCGGGTAGAATACCGCGGAAAAATAGCGCTTCAAATTCTTCACTAGTAACTCCGGAAGGTATTGTTGCTGTCTGCAATGGCGGAACAAGTTCTCTGCTCTGCCAGCCTCTAACAGAGTTGCTGCCGCCGGCGTAAAATCTCTGGTTAAGGGGTATATCGAATTTACTTCCGCGGTAAGCCTTAATAAAACCTAGTTTAAGCTTAAGCCCAAACGCATCGGTTTCAGAATCATAAAACGGAATGTATCCGGTTGTTGTAAAAACTATTTTATAGTGCATCGGTACGGTCAGTTTAGTTCCGCTAATTTGATTGACCAAATATGAAAGTGAGTTTCCTTCTTGAACCAAAATATTAAGGGTATAACCTTTGGTGGGAAAAAGTAAATTATTAGATCGGTTAGCACCAAACTCTGCTCCAATATATGAGTTGCTTACGCGGCTACGGTTATAATTATCGGGATCTAGTTGTTTAAATACTGCAAGGAGAGAATCCCCGAAAGCCCGGGAAATATAACCATCCGAAAAACGGAACGTGGAATTTTCAAAACTTAAATAAGTAGAAAGTGAAGTTAAAAAAGTAAAGCGGGGGAGTTCAAAATCGAAATTAAGTTTGGAACCGTAGAGTGTAGCATTGTACTCATTTCTTCTTTTCTGAAGAGTAATGTAATTTTCCCATTGAGTATTAATGGGTCTGCCGAAAAGATATGGTTGCTCTATTATTATTCTTGCATCGGTATAACCGAAAATGCTTGTGTCCTGCAGCGAAAAGTTGCTTATAAAATCTGTGATATTTTGTGCTGCAGCCGATGTTTGGATAGAAAATTTACGTGCATCACCAAAAAAATTCTTACGTGTATATCCAATACCAAAACCGAAGTTGAGTGCGTTATCTTCGTTATTTAAAATTATTTCGGGAGAGATTTCATTCAGCAGTCCAACATCTGTACTAATATTTAATGGTACTTGATTTTCTACAGTATCTGAAACAACGCCGGTTACCAAAACCGAAGAGAAAAGATTTGTTCTATAAAGCCTGACTTGTGCTCGCTGATTTTCATAAAAACTGTACCATTGACCCGTTTTTATGGAAACAATATCTTTTAAAAGCTGATCTTCAACCAGGTCTTTTCCCGGACCGGTTTTATCGGTTCTTAATTCGCTAATCTTGCATCTTCTTCCGGTGTTAACTACCGTTTTCACATCCACTTCGTTTTTCATCGTATCAATTTTAACAACTGGTATTTCGTTTTTAACCAGCATATAACCATGATCCCGCAGAAAACTAATAATGTTGAATATCTTCCCCTCAACAATTTGACGAGAGTATCGCTCCGTAGTATCGAGGTCAATCATTTCATCGTGTATTCTTGTTTGGAATTCCGGCGCTATCCATTCAATTCCTTCAACATCAAAAGATTTAATTAATGAAGGATCCTTTTCCTCGATATGGAATACAATTGTGGCAGTCTTTTCTTCTTTATCTAAATAATGCCGCGGAAAAAACCTGGCTTCAAAAAAACCATTATCAAAATAGTAGTTTTTTAAAGCCTCTACATCTCCTGGAATAAGCAGTGAATCAAAATAAACCGGACCTTCGCCAAAACTGGTAAAACTGTTTAAAAATTGTGAAAACCAACCCGGCGATTCTTTTGAGGAAACTACCTGACTCAATTCACTTGTTGGCAAAGTAAAATTTCCGTGAAACTGAACGCTTACTAATTCGTACCTTTCAATATCCTGCGCAGTAATTATACATGTTTGGAGAATAAAGAGAATAATTACTTTAATGAATATATTGTGAGATATTTTTTTAGGATTATTTTTTAACATCAACAGGGTGTTCCGATCAAAACTTAATATTTACGGGTGTGCCGACATTCACGACAGAAAATAATTCATCAATATTTTCGTTGCTTACGGCAATTGAACCGTTTGTCCAGTTAAATACAAATGGAAGATTTGTAAAAATAAAATTATACTCTCCCGTACCATGAATCCCGATTTCGCCATTTTGAAATAATTTGTTATCAACACAGCCCAACCGGTTTTTTGATTTCATAATTAAGCTGTATTCATTTTTTGTAATTGAATTAAGCCTCAGCATATCTGCCAAATCATTTTCATTTGGATAATTTATCTTCAGCATTTTATGATATTTATTGAAACTACTTTTTTCGCAGATAAAATAACTGCCGATCGGCGTATCAAAATCGGTTAACATTTTATTTCTGCGTCCGCTGTGTTTTCCGAAAACTGCTTTATAACTTTTTACAAGAGTCGAATCAGAATACAAATTCAGCTTGTAATTACTCCTATCAACAACGATAGATACTTTGCCAAATTGAACAATTCCCTTTTGAATCAAAGCTTCGTCCAGCGTTACCTCTGTTCCGTTTAATATAATACCATATAGTATGGTAGCAATAAAAAACAAAAGGAGACTAATTATGAAGTAAATAATATTTCTAATCACAATAAATCAAAATTGAATGTTCTGATTTCAAATATACTAACTTAGAATTTCTTTTTTAATAACATTCTTTTGGACGAACTAAATTTGTCTGGGTTTGAGAAAAGAGAAAAGGGGAGATTTTAGCTCCCCTTTTTGAAAGGATAGAATTTATTTCGAATTATGTGTTGCTTCAACTACCGCAATTGCAGACATGTTGATGATATCGTCAACGGTTGCTCCACGCTGCAGAACATGAATCGGTTTTTTAAGACCCATGAGAATTGGTCCGATTACAGTTGCGCTCGTCATCCTTTCGAACAATTTGTAGGCAATATTACCGGCACTTAGATTCGGGAATATCAGAACATTAGCACCGCCTTTAAGATCACTAAAAGGAAATTCTTTTTCAATAATCTCTGATACAACTGCTGTATCAGCCTGCATTTCTCCGTCAACAATTAAACCGGGCTTCATTTTTTTTACAAGTTCAACTGCCTTTTTAACTTTAACGGATTCCGGATGCTTTACGCTTCCGAAATTGCTGAATGAAAGCATTGCCACTTTAGGTTTAATATCAAACTCTTGAACAGTATCTGCTGCACTAATTGCAATTTCAGCCAACTGTTCTGCAGTCGGATCAATATTAACAGTGGTATCCGCAAAGAATAAAACCTTTCTGTTAATTACCACGATGTATAATCCTGATGCAACATTGAGACCGTTTTTTAATCCTACGCATTGCAGTGCAGGACGAATTGTATATGGATAATGTGACGTGAGTCCGCTTATCATTGCATGTGCATCACCAAGTTTCACCATCATAGCGCCGTAATAGTTCGGCTGTTTCATCAAACTTCGGGCTTCACGCAGCGTTGCGCCTTTTCTTTTTCTTTCTTTGTAATATTCGTTAGCGTATTCGTCACATTTATTGCAGCTCTCAATATCCCGGATTTCAAAATTATCAGCTTTATATCCTAACTCGGAAATTTTACTTTTAATAATCTTTTCATTTCCAACCAATATTGGAATTCCAATATTCTCGCTGAAGATTGTGCTTGCTGCACGAATAATTTTTTCTTCTTCACCTTCGGGATAAACAATTTTCTTCGGGCTCTTCTGAGCTTTGTGAATCATTATCCTAACAATTTCCTGGGAGAACCCGAGACGCTCCTGCAGCTCTTCTTCGTAAGCTTTCCAATCGGTAATCTCTATGCGGGCAACACCTGTTTCAATTGCAGCCTTGGCAACCGCCGGGGCAACCTTCCACAATACGCGAGGGTCAAAGGGTTTAGGAATTATATATTCCGGACCGAAAGTAAATTCTTCGCCGCTATAAGCCTGCAGAACAACTTCGGGCACTTTTTCTTTAGCTAATTCGGCTAATGCTATAACCGCCGCCATTTTCATTTCATCGTTAATTGCTTTAGCTCTAACATCCAAAGCACCGCGGAAAATAAATGGGAACCCAAGAAC
>JAENZU010000366.1 GCA_016841125.1 Melioribacter sp.
TTTTTCGGAGCCGGCGAAGATGGTTAACCTACAATATTTAGTAATCAAATCCTTTATGAATGAACTTGAATCCAAATACCGCATGAATTACGGTATGATGGAACCTGAGTTCGGCAATATTTTGGCTTGGGCAGGCAACTTGGCTTTGGAAAATTTAGCCAATTGCGATGCTCTTTACCATGATATGGAACATACAATAATGGTTACGCTTGCCGGTCAGGAGATTATCCGGGGAAAACATTTGATTGAAGGAGGAGTAACCCCTCACGATTGGCTTCATTTTATTATGGCTTTATTATGTCATGATATTGGTTACGTTAAAGGAATTTGCAGTAATGACTGCAATGGTAAATTTTCTAGCGGAATAAATAATGAAACCATCGAACTTCCGGAGGGAAGCAGCTCTGCTTCATTGGCGCCCTATCATGTAGATAGAGGTAAACAATTTATTAGAGAAAGATTTGAAGGCAGAAAAAATATAAATCCTGAGTTTATTTGTGAGTTAATTGAAATGACCCGTTTCCCGGTGCCCGATGATGAAAACTATAAAGACACCAAGGATTTGCCCGGATTAGTCCGTGCGGCAGATTTTATCGGTCAATTGGGAGACCTAAATCACCTTCGAAAAATGCCGGCGCTTTTTTATGAATTTGAAGAGACCGGATCAAACGAAAAGTTTGGATATAAAAATCCCGGAGACATCCGTAAAAAATATGCAAAATTTTTTGGGGAAGTTGTATCTCCTTACATTAATGATGCACTCCGGTATTTATCAATCACACTCGAGGGGAAGCAGTGGATTTCAAATCTTCACGCGCATGCCTATGCGTCGGAAAAATTCCAGTAAAATTTTGGATACGAAATGATTGTGCAGCAGGATATAAAAACTGAGGAGGAATTCGAAAAGCAGATATCCGAAAATAGTGCTGCTGCATTTTATTTCAGCACTCCCGATTGTAATGTTTGTAAAATTCTAAAACCAAAGCTGATCGACCTTCTTAATTCCGATTTTCCGGAGTTCAAATTTTTCTATATCGATTGTGAAAAGGCTGAAAAACTTGCTGCTCAGAAAAATATTTTTGCTGTTCCAACAATATTATTCTATTTCGAAGGGAAAGAGTTTATTCGAAAGTCGAGAAATATAAACCTGTCAGAATTATCTGCTGAAATATCAAGACCCTATTCAATGTTATTTTAAGATTAATTTTGAATATTCCCGCCATTTTTTCGGAAATTTCATCCAATTAACTTATCTTTAATCTTTAAAAATTATTGCTCAGATAAGTAAACGTATTGATGGAAACTGTACAGATCATCCTTTTAATATCCGTTTTTCTCCTAATGGCATTACTGATGTTTTTGCGGAAAGTTCCGGCTCTTATTGCTCTTCCCATAATGGCGTTTTTAATTGCAGTAATTGGAGGTGTTTCAATTACGGATACTATTCAATATGTGATCGGGCAGGGTTCCTTAAAACTTCACAGCGCTTACACAATTGCAATGTTCGGCAGCATGTTGAGCGTAATTCTGCAAAAGACAGGGGTTGCTGAAAATTTTATTAAAAAAGGTGCTGAACTTGCCGGCGATAATCCCTGGATAATTGCAGTAATAATGTTGGTTCTGATTACACTTTTATTTACTACACTAGGCGGTTTGGGCGCAATAATTATGGTTGCAACTATCGTACTTCCAATTATGTCTTCCGTTGGAATTGGACCTTTAACCACAGTAGGAATATTTCTGATCGGATTAAGTATCGGCGGTACATTGAATGTGGGCAACTGGGCAGTTTATGTCAGTGTGATGGGTTTGACCGTTGAGGAGATCCGGCCTTTCGCTTTAATCATGTTTTCGATCACGTTTATTGCTGCCCTCGTTTACATTACAATACAGTTGTTCAGAGACGGGCAGAATTTAAAGATCAAAAAAATTATTATTCGAAGTCTGATATTTCTTGCTTTGATTACATCAACAGTAATTTTGTATTATTTTATTTTTGGTGAAGATTTAAAATCATTGGTCAACACTTTGCTTACGGGTATCGCCGATGGATTGACCTGGTTAATCGGAGCCGGAATAATTGCACTTTTTATAACAATAATTTTGCGGTTGGCTCTTGGTAAAAATGAAAAATCGAAAGATATCCACTGGACATCTTTTTTCTCGCCGATCATTCCATTGTTCTTGATTTTATTATTTGATATAGATTTTATTGCTGCTTTTGTTGTCGGATTGATTTATGCTTTCATCTCGACATATAAAAAGGGAAGGCTGAATCTCTTCATCAAATCTATATTTGAAGGGGGTGCAGTTGTTATGCCCGCGGTGGTTTTAATGTTTGGAATCGGAATGCTTTTGATTGCGATAATGGGACCCGGAATCCCGCTTGAGGCATATCCCGAAGGCTGGCCCGTATTAAATTTATTAAGACCACTGATGGCTTATGTTGTTCCGCAAAGTCCAATTACGTATGTATTAATATTTACGGCAGCGGCTCCATTGGCTTTATACCGCGGTCCTTTAAACGTTTGGGGAATGGGTTACGGTTTGGCTGCTGTATTTTTAGCAAGCGGAATGAACCCCGGTGCCGTCATGGGACTGCTGCTTGCTGTTGGTCAAATTCAGGGGATCAGCGATCCGACGAATACACATAATGTGTGGCTTGCAAATGAAATGCGCGTTGATGTTCAAAAAGTATTATGGAACACAATACCTTACACATGGATTCTTGCTTTACTTGGATTAATCATTTCTGCAATCATGTTTATGTAAATGATGGAAAGAAAAATTAAAATTGGAATAGATGTAGGCGGAACATTTACCCACGCCGTTGCAATCGATATTAGAGATTTTCAGATTGTCGGTAAAGCGTGTGTTCCCACAACACATTTGGCAGAAGAAGGTGTTGCCAAAGGTGTAATAGATTCCATGAAAATATTAATGGAAAATTCAGGCATCAGTCCGGAAGAAGTTGCTCTTATCGCCCACTCAACTACACAGGCAACAAACGCTTTGCTGGAAGGGGATGTGGCTGTTGTTGGAATTATCGGTTTAGGAAAAGGACTCGAAGGGAAACGAGCTAAAAATGAAACCAACTTAAATGATATTGAGTTAGCGCCGGGTAAAATTCTACCAACGTGTTTTTATTTTATTGAAACATCTGATGAAAACTGGAAAGAACAGGTTGAACCTGCAATTAATAAATTATTGGAAGAAGGTGCCCAAGTTATTGTAGCTTCCGAAGCATTCGGAGTTGATGATTCATCGAAAGAAGAATTTATTGTTGGAGTTGCTGAGAAGAAAGGAATTCAGGCAACTGCAGCAAGCAAAATATCCAGACTATACGGATTGAGAGTAAGAACTCGCACTGCAGTTATCAACGCATCGATGATGCCGAAGATGCTGGAAACAGCGAATATGACTGAAGAATCAGTTAGGAAGACCGGCATTAAAGCCCCGTTAATGGTGATGAGATCCGATGGCGGAATTATGGATATCGGGGAAATGCGCAAGCGTCCGATATTAACAATGTTATCAGGACCGGCAGCAGGTGTAACCGCGGCACTTATGTACGCAAAAGTTTCCGATGGGATTTTCTTAGAAGTCGGCGGAACTTCAACAGATATTTCGGTGATCAAAAATGGTAAGCCGCAAATTAAGAGTGCGCAGATCGGGGGCAATAGATTGTATCTTCGTACACTTGATGTGCGGACACTAGGAATTGCGGGAGGCTCCATCCCCCGTATTAACGGCGGCAAAATTATAGATGTAGGTCCGCGAAGCGCTCACATTGCAAAGTTAGCCTACACTTCTTTTTCAGGTGAAAATTTTACCGACATAGAAATCGAAAGTATAAAACCGCTTGAAGGTGATCCGGAAGATTATCTCGCTATCAAAATAAAAGGGAAACAAAAGGCTGAATTTACAGTCACTCCTACAGGTGCCTCTAATTATTTAGGATTGGTAAAAGAGATAGGGCACGGCGAAGCAAATTCCAAATCAATTAAAAACTGCTTTGAATCTTTAGCAAAACTTTTAAACAGAAATGCTGATGAAATTGCAGAGGAAATTTTGGAGATCTCCGCAAATAAAATTAAGCCTGTAATTAAACAGTTGATCAGAGAATACAAGCTCGATCCATCCTTTATTCAATTTGTAGGCGGCGGCGGCGGTGCTTCCGCAATTGTTCCTTTCACCGCAAATTATATGGAAGTTCCTCACAAGATTTCTGAGCATAGTGAAGTTGTTTCTGCAATCGGAGCCGCGTTGGGAATGATAAGAGATTCGGTTGAAAAGACAATTTTAAATCCATCC
>JAENZU010000367.1 GCA_016841125.1 Melioribacter sp.
TACTACTGAAACTTCATTAGTATAGATAGAAGCAAAAATAGTTGACTTCTCACCGTAATAGGCTGAGCCTAAATTAACTATATCCAGTACCGGCGGAGTATGATCAATATGAAAATTAACTCTTTCTTCCATTGTTCGACCGTTATTCAGAAATACAATCAGTCTCATTGTGTAAGAAGTATCTATAAAAGTTGAGATATCCAAATTATAAATCTCCTGATTCGAGAACTGGTTTTGACCGCTAACCAGTGGGTCAGACCATTCATCGGGATTCAGACCAACGCCATAAGTTAATTGATAACTTTGGAAATAAGCTGAAAGTATTGTGGCGGATATGCTAATACTGCTGCCTGAAGTGGCAAAATCTTGCAGCGGAGAATCAAATTTAATAATTGAAGGAGCGTTGATTTCCATTGCGCGTTTCAAATTTAATCTTCCGGCGCCTGAATTTTCATCCCAACCAGCAGTGCTGATGTCATCCGAAGTAGTTTTTAAAATTTGTTTCACTTCTTCGTTTGTGTAATTGGGGTTTGCAGATAATATTAATGCTGCCGCACCTGTTACAAACGGAGCTGAAGCGGAGGTGCCGTTTATGTATGTATACTTACCGCCGTTCTGTGTAGTCCGGATTGAGGAACCGGGGGCAACTAGATCAATTGTTGAGCCTCTATTCGAAAATGAAGAAACAAAATCGTTTTCAGTTGTTGCACCAATACTTATAACTTCTGAATAACCCGACGGATAATGGGGCAAATCGGAGCCTGTATTACCTGCACTTCCAACTAATACTACTCCCTGGCTGTAAGCATATTTAACTACATCCCGCAGAATGTAAGAAAATGAATTATCCCCGAAACTCATGTTTATTACTTTGGAACCCATATCAACTGCATATAAAATTGCCGCTGCAACATCATCTTCTTCACCATAGCCAGAAGGATCAAAAGCTCGTAAATTTAATATTTTACAATTTGGAGCTACTCCTGCAATACCGGATACATTATTAGTTGCAGCTCCTGCAATACCGGCAACATAAGTTCCGTGACCTTGCTCATCTTTAGGATCGTTATCCCAGCCCAAATAATCGCCGCCATCCGGATTAAAAGGAAAACCGACACGATCTGTAAAATCCCAACCGGAAACGTCATCAATAAAACCATTGCCGTCATCATCAATTCCGTTAATATCAGACTCATCAAATATTCCGTTGCCGTTAATATCCTCAGAGCTATTCACGAAAAGTTTGGTTTTTAAGTCAGGGTGTAATAGATCAACGCCCGTATCAATTAC
Source organism: Melioribacter sp. (assembly GCA_016841125.1). GTDB lineage: Bacteria > Bacteroidota > Ignavibacteria > Ignavibacteriales > Melioribacteraceae > JAENZU01. Next base: position 1,291 of record JAENZU010000367.1, read on the forward strand.
GGTAATTAATATTTGGTCACTCCCCTGGGAGATATCCCATGCATCTTCGGCACCAATTTTTTCTAATCCCCAGTGGTCGGCTAAAAGGCTATCATTTGGGATATAATCAATTTTATAAACTGTATTTTCTTGAATGTATTCAATAAGAGGATTGTTTTGTAATTCCGCTAGAAAAGACGATTTCAATTCAGAAGAACTAACATCTACTCTTAATATTTTTCCGAGTGAAGTTTCATTTTCGAATTGTGCTAAACTAAAAGGTTTAACAGACACAAATTGAGTTTTACCATTCGGCGTATTTGTCTGATAAGAATTGCTTTCAATAAATGTTTCAATGTTTGATTTTGCAGCAGAGTTTTTGAATTTCACAAAAAAAGTTTCTTGCGAGACTGAGGGTAAAATGAAAAGAAGGGAGATTGCAAGAGAGAGAAATTTACTTGTCATATTCGTCTTTCCTAAAGGTTGTATCAACATTGGTCGGGTAATTCCCCGAGAAGCAAGAAGTACAGAAATGATCGGAAGGATGATCAACCATTGCAGACAGCATTTCTTCAATAGTCATATATTCAAGGCTGTCGACACCGAGAGATTCGCCGATCTTTTTAATTTCATTTTCATATTTGTATGCAATTAACTCATTTTGCGAAGGAAAATCCATACCATAAAAACAGGGATATTTTATAGGCGGTGATGAAATTCTCAAATGAATAGATTTTGGACCGGCTTCCCTAATTAGGTTTACAAGCTGCTTGGAAGTTGTTCCCCTCACAATTGAATCATCAACAATAACCACAGTCCTGTTTTCTAGAACACCCTTAACAGTGTTAAATTTAATCTTAACACCAATTTCCCGCTCTTGTTGACCGGGTTGAATAAAGGTTCTTCCGATATAATGACTTCTGATCAATCCAATTTCCAACTTAGAAGGGATATCCATTTTCTCTAATTGATTTTGGTATCCGATTGCAGCAGTATTGGAACTATCCGGAACGCCAATTACAATTACTTTTTCTTCATCGCCAGCGGGATAGACGGGATGATTTTTTGCCAGTTCCTTTCCGAGCTTACGTCTAATTTTATCAACATTTGAATTAAAGATTTTTGAATCGGGTCTCGAAAAATAAATGAACTCAAAAATGCAATGTTTAGGCTGCACCGGTTTTTCGTTCACCCTGTAAGATTTAATAATACCGGTGTTTAAAACTTCATCGTCAATTACAACAATTTCACCTGGTTCAACATCACGAATATATTCGGCACTATTTATATCTAAGGCGCTCGATTCAGAAGTAATAATGTAGGCGCCGTTTAATTTTCCGATGCAGAGAGGTCTGAAACCGAACGGATCTCGTGCGCCAACCAAAAGTTTATCCGTAAGAATTGTAAGTGAATAAGAACCTTCTACTTGATTTAAGGCATCACGAATTTGATCTTTTTGACCTTCTAATTTGCAGCGGGCAATTAAGTGCAACAGCACTTCAGTATCGCTCGACGTTTGAAATAAGGCGCCGTCGTCAACCAATTTATCTCTTAAGAATTTTGCGTTAGTTAGATTGCCGTTGTGTGCAATTGCCAGGTTTCCCATTCTGTAGTTAACCAGGAATGGCTGAACATTTTTCACTGACTCTGAAGATCCGGTCGTTGAATAACGGTTATGTCCTATTCCGGCTTTTCCGATAAGAACATTGTTAAAAATTTTATTATCAGAAAAAACTTCTGAAACTAATCCGAAGCCTTTATGAATATTAAATCTAGTTGAATTACCCGTACTTTCCGCAGAAATTATCCCTGCTGCTTCCTGTCCTCTATGCTGCAGAGCATGCAAACCGTAATAGACTGGAAGCGCCGCATCTTCATAGCCATAAATTCCAAATACTCCGCAGTTGCAAACCGGTTTATCGTCAATAATATTTATCTTCATTGAGGTTTATCTTTAAGTTGTATGATTTAACAAAAAAGGTACATATTGAATGTACCTTTGAGTCGGAACGGCGGGATTTGAACCCGCGACCACTTGACCCCCAGTCAAGTACGCTACCGGACTGCGCCACGTTCCGATTTCTTATAATTTACTTTGTAAATCTACTAAAAATTTTCTTAAATCTTCAAGGTCTTTCTTAATGTATCTTTTTTCTTCTTCTGTTTTTACAGGCGGGTTAACTGGTGCGGGTGCTTCTTGTTCTTCCACAAGAACGGGATCTCCTCCGTTTTCTAAAATTTTCTTTGCTCCTTCAATTGTGTATTTCTCTTCACGGAGCAGTTTCTTAATTTTTAGAATCAGGTTGATATCTTTGTTTGTATAAATTCGGTTGCCTGCCCTATTTTTTTGAGGCTTTAATTGATCAAATTCAGTTTCCCAATAGCGCAGAATGTATTGTTCGAGGTTGGTAAGCCTGCTTACTTCGCTGATAGAATAGTATAGTTTTTTTAATCCGAAGTCTTTCATTTTCCTAATCAATCAAATTGTTAGCGAAAATAAATAATCCGATAATTATATGCAAGATAATTAAACTCATATAATCATTAAGTTTAAAATAATAATGTAATTTGTTGTTATTGAATAATATAGATAATCTAGTTGGAAGGATTTATTTGGTTTATCTGCGGGCTAATCTGTTTTTTATAAGCCAAACGGCGGCAAGATATCCATCAACTTTAAATCCGGAAATATAACCATCGCAAGCTGCTGCTGTAATTAAAGTTTGTCTGAATTCTTCTCTGGATGAAAGATTAGATAAGTGAACTTCTACTTTTGGGATTTTTGTAAGTTCGAGTGCATCTCTAATTGCTACCGAAGTATGGGAGTACCCGCCGGGATTGATCACAATCCCATCAAAGTATCCGCCGGCTTTTTGAATTTGATCAATCAATTCCCCTTCTGTATTGCTTTGAAAAAATTCAATATGATCATTACTGAAAGCATCTCTAACTTCTTTTTCAATATCCTCAAGAGATAATGAGCCGTATTTATTTTCATCCCTAATTTTTAAGAGATTTAGATTCGTTCCATTTACAACTAAAATT
>JAENZU010000368.1 GCA_016841125.1 Melioribacter sp.
TCGCACCTCAGCCTATATTTGATTATTTGAATTCACAAAGCATCTCGTATAATTTTATCGAACTTGATTCTACGTCGATTACTGATCAATCAATCGCCGATAAGATTTCTCAGTCGTCATCAATAATATTTGTCGGAGATGATCTGCATGAAATAGCAGAACTGAGAGATGAGACTTCTCTTGCCGGTGCAGCATTTTACGCAAAAGTTCATAACAGTATTCCACTGTATTTATTGGGTAGTTCGGGTAAGCCTTCTTCCAAATTTTATACTGATAATGTGGATGATTATTACCTCGCCGCCTATAAAGGTCAAATGACAGCCGAGGAAGGGTTAAATATTTTTGGGGATTTGATTTTTCAACCTCGCGTTTTCGAACATGAAGATTATTATGAAAACAGAATTTCCTCAGTTGAATGGGGAATGATGCATAATCGAAAACGACTTGGATTATTTCTTGATGTGAATGATCATGCGGAAATTGATAAAGCAGAAAATACAATAACTGTTTTTGGTTCAATGCCAACAATTATTTTGGATGCAAGAAATTCCACTTACATAGATTCATCTACTTATGTTGTCTCCGGAGGGAGCGCTCCCCGTCAAGTCATCGCTATGAACAGCCTTCGTTACAACATTTCAAATTTGAATCGAACGTATTCAATTGAAAGTGGAAATTTTTTGGAAACCACACCGGTTGAGGAATTAAAGCCTGAAATTACAAATAGTTTTGAGCTTTTCGAAAACTATCCGAATCCTTTCAACCCAACTACGACAATTAAATATATCATCCCGAGTGGAGTCGAGGGATTAGTAACACTGAAAGTCTTCGACCTTCTCGGCAAACAAGTATCGACTCTCATAAATAAACCAATGACCGCCGGAACATATGAAGTTGAGTTTGACGGCAGTAGCCTGTCAAGCGGTGTTTATTTTTACTCAATAAATTTCGGCGACTTTAATTCCGTTAAAAAGATGGTCCTGATCAAATAATGAAATTCAGAGTGAAGCTATGCTATCTAAACTAACAACAATATTTTTCCTATTTGTTATTTTGATTTCTTGTGGGAGAAAAATACAAACCCCGCTCGAAAATTCTGATTTTACCAGACTGACTTCTCACAAAGAACTTTTTGAGTTTGTTAAAGAGGCAGAAACTTCCTCTCCCTTGATTACAATGGATACTCTCGGACTCTCCGCCGGGGGTAAAATAATTCCATACTTAAAGATTTCTCAAACTGAATTTGGTGAAGACACTTCCAAAATAAAAGTATTGATATTTGCTCAGCAGCATGGTAACGAGCAAGTGGGCAAAGAAGCTTCACTTATATTATTAAGCAAAATTGTGAACAGAGAGTTTGATGATATATTTACGAAAATAGATTTGTTGCTTGTACCGCAAATGAATCCCGACGGATCTGATGCTGATAAAAGAAGAAACGGAAATGATGAAGACCTTAATCGGGATCATCTTGTTTTGTCTCAGCCCGAAACCCAAGCTCTTCATAAATTATATCAAAAGTATAAGCCTCAAGTTACTTTGGATGTTCATGAATACAATCCATACAGTAAATCGTGGATGGAGTATGGATATATAAAAAATGCAGATGTTCAATTTGGAGGATGTACAAATCCAAACGTTTCAGCCGAACTTATCGAGATTCAAAAGAAAAAATTCATTCCTTTTATTGAGAAATATTTAGCTGAAAAGAAAGTAACATTCCAAGAATATATTTTGGGCGGTCCTCCGGAAATAGAAAGGATGCGTTACAGTACTGTCGATATCAACGATGGCAGGCAAAGTTTTGGAATTTTAAATTCTCTCTCGTTTATTATGGAGGGTAAAAACGGAAGAGACTCTAAAGATAATTTAAAGTATCGTTCAATGAGCCAATCAGAAGCTCTTGCAGGATTTCTTAAATTTGTATTTCTTAATTCAGAGGAAATAAAAACAAAAGTGGAATCGGCTAAATTAAAGTTGAGAAAGGTTAACGTAAATGACAAAACGATTATCCGTATGGAACACTTTCCAAATGGTGAAAAATTATCTCTGAATTTGAAATCGACTTTTACAGGAAGGGATACTAATGTTGCAGTCAACGAATTTCACCCGGTGGTTGAATCAACCTTGATTGTTAATAATCCTACAGGTTATTTGATAAGTAAATCGCATCCGAAACTAAAATCTTTTTTAGATAAACACTCAATCGAATATTCAGAATATCTTCCTGTAAAAGATCATATTGTAAAAGCTTATAGATTTAATTTAGTGAAAGAAACCATAGACGAAGAACTGAAGAATTTATATCCTGAGGTTGTGAAAGAGACGGTGGAAATCAAAAAACCGGAAAATTACTACTATGTTCCAGTCAATCAAATTGCATCCAACCTTTTGGTTACAGCCTTCGAGCCCCAATCGATGCTGGGATTACTTCAGTACGAGGAATTTTTCCCCAGTACAGAGTTCGAAATATTCCCAATTTATCGGGTGGAACGGCTAAACTAATAATTCACCTTCCGCTCAATATATTCAGTGTAGTCTTTGAGAGTTGGTGTATATTTGTGAGTCATCAGTGGTGATGAAATTATAAAATCCGCCGAAGATCTATTGCACGCAGTGGGCACATTATAAAGTACCGAAATTCTCAACAATGCTTTTACGTCAACATCGTGCGGCTGCGGCATCATCGGATCCCAAAAGAAAATCAGCACGTCAATCATACCATCGGCAATTAATGAGCCTAGCTGCTGATCGCCTCCCATTGGTCCGGACTTCAACTTTCTCACTTCCGATACAACATCTTCCGTTTTTTCAAATTTCTTTTTTAGTGTATCTTCAACAAGTTTTCCGGTAGTGCCGGTGCAGATCAAATTATGTTTAATTAATTCATCGGCGTTCCAATCTACCCATTCAACAAGGTCTTTCTTCCGATTGTCGTGAGCAACTAATGCTATGTGTTTTTTGACTACCATGTTTTCCTCTCATTCTAATTTTGATGCGGATTTATCAAAATCCTAAATTGAAAATAGAGTATAATTCTTTTTTGATTCATTTATTCAATTATAAAATAACTAAAATTACTATCCGGTTAGGTTGACTCATATCGTATATTTGTAATATTTTTTTGATAAGTTTGTTGAATTAAAAATCATTTGCCGGAAAAGGGATGAATCGAAACAGCAAAATTGATATCTGTAGTTTTGGGCAAACTTACATTAGGCAGCAGATCCAAATTCTCCATCAGAAAGGGAGCAAGATTCATCACACGGGCGATATTGAACATCTCCATAAATCAAGAGTGGCAACCCGCAAATTAAGATCAGGGCTTGATGTATTTCATCAGTGTATAACATCCGACAAATACGAGGTCTGGTACTCGGAGGTTAAACGAGCAACAAAGATATTAGGCAAGGTTAGGGACATAGATGTGCAGATCGATTTTCTGAAATCTTTTCTTAAAACAATGGATAAACCAAGATATGAAGATGGAATTAAAAGATTAATTTTAAGACTTAAGCAAAGCCGAATTAAAAGACAGAATAAAATTGATAGGGCAATGGATGATTTGCGCGCGGGAGATTTTTTTAGATCATTTAAAGGAAGAAGCAAATATCAGTTCTCCGAAGTTAAGCCGAGAGGTTCAAAATTATCAGAAAATATCTTTGATAAAATATACGCTTTGGTAAAAGAATGCATTGATCATTCTTTTGAGTTAGACAGAGCGGTTTACATGGAAACCAATATCGAAGAACTGCATGAACTGCGGAAGCGAAATAAAAAATTGCGTTATACTCTTGAAATTTTTAGTCCCCTTTTTGGTGATGTTATGAGAACTCACCTAGAAGAGGTTACCGAGCTTCACGATTTAATGGGTGATATTCATGACAGCGATGTTTGGATTGATCTCATTCCTAATTTTATTGAGGAAGAAAAAACTAGAACCAAAGAATACTTTGGTAATATCATCCCATTTAAAATTATCAAACCCGGTTTAGACTTTTTGCTGCGGAATAGAAAAAGGGTTCGAACGGAAGACTACGCAAAGTTTATCAACTTGTGGTCAACACTGAAGGAAGAAAGCTTTTGGGATAATATTTTAGAAACTATTCATCAAACTAAGAAAGAGTCTATTGGTGTAGGATTTAATGTAAGTCCTATTTGATAAGCTCAATAATTAGATTCCCGATTTCTGTATTTTGCATAATGCCGCCGAACAAATACGATTCAGGTCCGAAAGCAAATAACGGCACCATCTGAGCAGTGCGACCTTTTGTTGAAAATTGTGCTTTTGTAAATTTTGAATCGAC
>JAENZU010000369.1 GCA_016841125.1 Melioribacter sp.
AACTTTACCAAGTAATTACTGAAAATTATTAGGGTGCTGCATTGCGGAAAACAGGCGGAAATAATATTATTCATTAAAAAAAATGATTCTTCTTTACATTTTTCATGTTTCTTATTGCCGCCTTATCTCTTTCATAGATTTCACCGGCTCTTTTTTTTTATCTCATTTTATTATTCTGACCTTTACTCATTTTCTCCGTAATATTTCGGCACTAGAATTTCTAATAAATAATACTATTTATAGGAATTTGTATTAAATCCCATTGGACTTATTATAAAGATAAAGCAAAGGCTGCGCAATAGAGCAAAGGGATGAAAGAAGGACTACATCTTTTGGTTGTGCGAAACAATTCAGATTACTTTTTTATGAAGGGTAAACAGATGAAAAAGCAATAACATCTTATAGGTCAACCGTCAATCATATTTCATTTAACGGCAAGGATTTATGATGGAATTGGAATCGTGAAATAAAAAATGCTGCCTTTATTTATTTCACTCTCAACCCAAATTTCACCCCCGTGCATTTCAATAAACTCCTTACACAATAATAAACCCAAGCCGGTACTGGTTTCGCCATCAGTTCCCAAAGATCTTACTTTCTCTTCAATCTTGAATAGTCTATTAATATCACGCTCGGGTATACCTACCCCATTATCCGCAACCGAAATTAAAATTTTGTTATTTTCAAATTGTTTGGATTTGACAACGACTCTACCACCGTTTCTAGTAAATTTGACCGCATTTGATAATAGGTTTCTGAAAACCGTGCTTATCATTTTTTCGTCGCTGCAAATCTTTAAAGAATTATCAATTTCGGAAATAATTGTAATTTTTTTCTGTTTTGCCCGTTCACAAATTGTATCAATACTTTGAGCAACTAATTTTGATAACTCTGTTTCTGTCGGGGTAAATTCTATAGAACCTTTTTGTATTTGAGCCCACTCCAACAAATTTTCCAATAGCTTATACAGTTTTCGGGCGGCTTCGTTAAGTGACTGCATATTCTCAATATATTCTGCCGGTGTAAATTCTTCTGAGCTGTCGGACATCAATTCTGTTAAATTTAAAAAGCCGCTGAAAGGACTTTTTAGATCGTGTGCGATGATTGAAAAAAATTTATCTTTTTCAGCGTTTAGTTTTAAAAGCTCTTCATTACGTTCTTTTATTTCCTGCGCAAAACCTATACGATCTGTAATATCACGACCAATACCAACAAGACCAATTACTTCTCCGCTTTCATCCTTCATCGGAATTTTTGATGTGAGCAGCCACTTTTTCTGTCCCTGCTGATCAATCAAGTACTCTTCCCTGTTTAAAACAGGTTCCTTTTTTTGAATAACTATTTGATCATCGGCTGCGAACCCTTCCGCCATTTCCCTCGGATAACAATCAAAGTCGGTCTTGCCTAAAATTTCTGATTCTGATTTAACACCGGAGAGTTTTACTTCCGTAGGATTAGCAAGTGTTTTACGACCTTCAAGGTCTTTGCAATAGATTGAATCCGGAATATTATCAATTACCGTACGCAATAATAATCTTTCATTTTGCAGCTCTCTTTCGGCTTGCAATCTTTCGGTAATATCGCGCCAGACGGTATATATAATCGGCTTCCCTTTTAATTGAATCGACGTTAACATCACTTCAACCGGAAGATCGCTTCCGTCTGCTTTTGTATGAATCCACTCAAAGCGGTAAAACCCTTTCTCAATAGCTTTATTAATTACCATTTCAGCTTTCTCTGAAGAGAGAAGACCATCGGGTTGTCTTTCCGGAGATAGTTCCCACGGATTTTTACTTAGAAATTCTTCTTTAGATGAATAACCAAGAATAGAAACAGCAGCAGCATTGCATTTTGTAAAAGCCCTGTCTTCAAGTAATAAAATTGGATCGGTAGATTCATCAAATAATTTACGAAACATTATTTCACTTTCTCTCAGTTCATCTTCCGACCGCTTACGCTCTATTGCAGCGGCAATTTGACTTCCGACTGAATTTAGAAATTCAACATCGCGTTCGGAGTAAACATTCTCCTCTTCGTAGTGCTGAAGAACTAATACACCAATTGTTCCCGACGGGGTTGACAAGGGCACACCAACAAAGGAGGGTGAATTTGTACCGACTAATTCAACTTCTTTTTTCTCGGCTAACTGATCAAATAATTTTTGTGTAAGTAATAACGGCTTGCCGGTTTTAAAAATGTATGCTGTACAACTCTTGCGCAGCGCAGTTGGTTCAGGAATAGTATCATATTTATCTAAAAAGTAAGGAAAATTGAAGAGTTGGGTTTCCGGATCGTAAAGTGCAATAAAATAATTTTTTACATAAACTATTTTACCAAGTGAATGATGGATTAGCTCCAACAATTCGTCAAGGCTATCGGTTTTTGCCGCACTGTGTATGATCTCATATAATACCTCCCTTTCTAAATCTGCTCTTTTTTGCTCCGATATATCTTCAACGGTTCCGTCGTAAAATAATGTCTTCCCATCTGCGTCTGTTACTTTGCGTGCATTCTCTCTCACCCAAATGGTAGTTCCGTCTTTACGAAACCATAACTCTTCGCGATTTTTAGTTTTATATTTTTTTTCAATTTCTTCAATAAATCGGCTTCTTTCACTTTTAACAACATAACCCTCTTTTTCTAAATTCCTTGCTGCAAGTTCCTCAAATGACGAGTAACCGAGCATATCAACTAATATATTATTTGCCAGAAGAATCTCCCCTGCCGGATTAGTCCTATAAAGTCCAATTGGTGAATTTTCATACAATAATCGAAACCGCTCTTCGTTTTCACGTATTACATCTTCCAGCTCACCTTTTTCTTTCCAGCGCTTTGCTTCTTCATCCGCTTTAATTTTAGATCGATTAATATGCAAAATAAACACAAAACCACCGGCAAGTATTAAAGTGATAATGCCGATTATTACTAAAGTGATTTTAAAATTTCTTGCTGTAAAATCAGATATTTTTTGATTAGGCATTGTGAGAACAATTTTCCATGAAATATTAAATGCATCTACTGAGGAAAAACTTGCTAATTCTACAGGTGCATCTTTAAGGGCATATTCAACATTTCCTTCTTGATTGGAAAGTATTGAACCAAAATGGTCAAACGACGTATGGCAGTCGTAACAAGATTCCTCAGGTGAATTAATATTTTTTAATACCATTTCCGGATGATTACTATGGTACAATATACTTCCGTTGCTCTCAATAATATAGATACCAATTGCAGTTGTTGAGTTCACAAATTTAAAATACTCGGAAACAACTTCCTCCAGGTCTATGGTTGAAGTTACAATACCGGCAAATTTTTCTTTAGTTATTGATTGATTCTCATTTTTTTCAAGTTGATAAATCGGAGATACGAGAAGAAAACGAAAGTTTGGAAGGGGTGCATCTTTATCATTTGTTTTTACTATAAGCGATGAAATAAATTGTTTATCTTTATTTTCTTTATTTTCTGCCCACTGAAAGAAATCTAATCCTCCGTAATTACGCCCAATTGCCTTGGGTGATGTAGAATATATTATAGTTCCATTTTCATTATATACACTGACTGCCTTGACGTGCTCATCCTCCTCAATATCATAAAACATATTAATATCGTGAGCAACCGTTTTTATTTCAAGATTTTGGTTGGATAGTAATCTCGAAAGAATCTTAATTTCGTTAGCCATATTAGTTAAGTAAGATTCAATTTCTGCGGAAATTTGATGTGAAGCTATAGTCTGCTCTGATTTGAACCGGGCTAAAAATTCCTCTTTGTTGGTAGTATTCAGATTGAATAGAAGCAAAACAATTGCTAGTAAAACAACCGCGATTATAATGATAATTTTGTTTCTCATTAAAGACCTAATTTAAAAAACTTATCGAAATATCGATTAATCTAATAATTAACAGAGGTTAATTTATGTAAATAGACTCACATGTTCGAGATATACTTTTGAATGTATTTCTTTTCCCAATTACTATTTTTACTTAAAATTTACCAAAGTAATTTTATCATAATAATCTCATTACCCAAAAAGCAAATTATTGTTGTACACCAATTCGAGTTTTAGCCTTAATACGATTCCACTTCTTTTTCAATGAGCGATTTTACTTTTTCTATAAGCACCTTGTTTTGGACTGGTTTTGTAAGAAAAGAATCTACACCGCTTGCGAAAGCGTCCTCCTTCACTTTATACATTGCATGTGCAGTAAGACAAATTATGGGTGTGCCTTTATATGATAGGGATGCTTTAATTTCCCTTGTTAATTCTAATCCGCTCTTTTTTCCATTTATCGAAATATCCATTAATA
>JAENZU010000370.1 GCA_016841125.1 Melioribacter sp.
TTTAAAGATGAAAGTCTTTTGAATTCAGAATGTATCGAGGTATCCTCTTTGACAGGAGCAACGGAAATATTTGCAGCAAATATGGGAGCGAGAACAACCTCTTCATCATCGGCAATGAATCTTACTCTATCATGAGAAACTTCAATGATTCTCACCTGCATTCCAACATACAATCCTTCAGCTATTAATTGTGCATATATTGCAGCCGGTTCATCTTCAAGGTGTGTAATAAGTGCTACCTGATTCTCGTTAAGCGACTTAAGAGATTGCCAATTTTTATTCGGTATTTCGCCTGTAGGCGTTGGAATAGGATCGCCGTGAGGATCTACCAGAGGATTGCTCAATCTGCGGGCAAGCTCATTAGCATCATCTTCTGAAAGCGTATGCTCCATAAATTCAGCCTGGTTGTGCCAATCAGTTTCTTTTACACTTGTTTCATCGGCTAAATACCGTTCCCACAACCTGTGAATTCGGATTACTCTAAGAGCATAGGACCTGCCGCTGTTTGTTAAATGAATTCCGTCATGCTCAGATTTTGTCAAACTCATCGATTCGAGTTTTGAAACAAGTTTTGCAGAAGCATCTCCTGATATTCCAAGAGTACCCGCTATACTATTTACACTGCAGGAATTTTGATTGTATTCGCAATCGTAGATGTGTTTTAGCGCATCTTCAATCGAAACTCTTTGAGTATTCAAGCTGTTTCTTTTTATCTGCGGAACTATTCCTTTCTCGGGCCAGAATAGCGCCGACGCAGCTAGTAAAAATACTATTGCTACTATTAAAGCACTTAATGGATCAACCATATATGTTTATTAATTCCTTATTTCTGATACGAAAATTTTGTTAGCAACTTCGCTGCTTAATGAATGGCTTTTACCATTCACTCCAATGAGTATTGAATTATCGAAAGACAGTTTATCCTGAATTACTAGCTCAGCATAAAGCAGTAAGCCAAGTTTTGTAAAATAGTCTATCAATTCACTGCTTTTATCATAAACTCTCATAACTTTATATTCTCTTCCAACTTCGGCAAAAGTTAATGAAATTTGATCAGTGATCTCCGGTATTTCACCATTCTTCTGCGGAATTGGTTCTCCGTGAGGATCAAATTTGGGATAACCTAAATGCTTTTCAATTTTATCGATCAAAAAATTAGAAGTGAAATGCTCCAAATTTTCAGCTTCATCGTGTACTTCTCCCCACGATAGATTTAATACCTTCATCAGAAAAAGCTCCCAAAGCCTATGACGCCTAATAACATCAATTGCTATTTTTTCACCTTCTTCGGTCAGCTCCATTCCTTTATATTTTACATAGTCTATCAATCCTTGATCGGATAATTTTTTAGCCATATCACTTGTAGCTGCATTCGAAATTTCCAGTTTCGCGGCTAACTGACTCGTTGAAACTGCGGTCTCATTATCACAAACCAGATTGTAAATCGTCTTTAAATAATTTTCTTTTGATATAGTGGACATCTAATCTTTTATGCTTATTTGAAAAATAATTTAAGCATACTTAAATATAAAGTCAAGTATATTAAATAATCCCGAAAACGTTAAGCGGGTATAGATTGTTCAATTGTTAATAGATGAAAATTTCTTTAACTTTATTAATTAAATTTGAAAGGAGTAATTAATGCCTGAAATCAAATCAGAAAAAATATACAATGCCCTCAAAAATGTAAATGACCCGGATCTTCACAAAGATTTGGTGACCTTAAATATGGTAAAAGATGTCTCTATTGAGGGAAATAACATAAAGGTAGTAATCGAGTTAACTACGCCGGCTTGTCCTCTAAAAGATAAAATTAGAGAGGATTGTATAGCTGCAATCAAAAAAGAAGCGCCCGAAGCCGGCAATATAGATATAGATATGACATCCCGTGTAAGATCTCACAACGATTCCAAAAAGGATGCGATTTTACCCGGCGTGAGAAACACCATCGCAGTTGCAAGCGGAAAAGGCGGCGTTGGTAAAAGCACCGTTGCTGTAAACCTCGCTGTTGCACTTGCAAAAGAAGGTGCAAAAGTTGGTTTGCTGGATGCCGATATTTATGGACCAAGTACCCCTTTAATGCTTGGAATTAGTGAAAAACCAAAGATATTTCAAGATGCAGAAACTCAAAAAATGCTGCCGTTAGAAAATTACGGGATCAAATTAATGTCGATAGGTTTTATGATTGACGACAATAATCCGGTTATTTGGCGGGGACCAATGGCAAGTGGTGCTGTAAAACAATTTATGTCCGATGTTCATTGGGGAGAACTTGATTACCTAATTTTCGATATGCCCCCGGGAACCGGAGATATCCAATTAACTTTAGTTCAAACAATTCCGCTAACCGGTGCTGTAATTGTTACTACTCCTCAGGAAGTTTCTTTAATTGATGCCCGTAAAGGGTTAAAAATGTTCCAGCGGGTTAATGTTCCGGTATTGGGGATTGTAGAAAATATGAGTTACTTTATCGCTCCTGACACTGGAAATAAATATGATATTTTCGGTTTCGGCGGTGGAGAAAAATTAGCTGCAGAATTAGGAGTAGAATTTTTAGGCGGTATCCCGATCGACCCGAGAATTAGAGAAGGCGGAGACAAAGGGAAACCTATAGTTTTTGATTTACCTGATTCGGAGCACTCTTTGAAATTTCATGAAATTTCAAGAAATATGGCTGCACAAGTAAGTATTGTTAATATAAATTCAAAAGCACCCAAGGTAGAAATACTTATGGGTGAAGATAACTAAGAGGTATTTATGAATGACGCAATGAATGAAAGAGTCAAAAAAGCGTTAGAATCAATCCGCCCCTATCTTCAAGCTGACGGCGGTGATGTCGAACTAGTAAAAGTAACTGAGCAAGGCATAGTTGAAGTAAAATTAACCGGGGCTTGTGTCGGCTGCCCAATGTCTCAAATGACGTTAAGAGCCGGTGTCGAAAGAGCCTTAATTCGTGAAGTTCCCGGTATTAGACGGGTTGAAGCAGTAAGTTAATAATTTTTGAATAATACGAGGAAAGAATGCGCAAAAAAGTTATTGCCGGAAATTGGAAGATGCATAAAGATATTAAAGAGACTATCGAGTTAATTTCCGGAATTAAAAATGGTTTGACTCCAAATGAAAACAGGGAAGTTATAGTTTGTCCACCGTTCACTTCGCTCGAAACAGCGTTTGCTTTGTTGAAAGAATCAAATATTGGATTGGGTGCACAAAACATGCATTTTGAAGATTCTGGAGCTTTTACAGGAGAAATTTCCGCATCGATGCTAAAAAGTGTAGGATGCAAATACGTTATCTTAGGGCATTCGGAAAGACGTAATGTTTTCGGTGAAGCCGATGAAATGATAAACAAAAAAATGCTCAAAGCACTTAACTCAGGTTTGAATCCGATATTCTGCGTGGGTGAAACTTTAGAGCAGAGAGAAAACGGAACGACAAATTCGATAATCGAAAACCAAATTAGAAAAGGTTTGGATTCCATTTCAGCCCAACAATTAGAAAATACAATAATTGCTTATGAACCTGTTTGGGCAATCGGCACAGGTAAAACTGCCACCCCGGATCAAGCTCAGGAAGTTCACAAATTTATTAGAACTTTAATTGCCGATATTTACGATGAAAAAACTGCCGGCAGCCTGATAATACAGTACGGCGGAAGCGTTAAGCCCGAAAATTCCTCCGAGTTATTAAACCAGCCCGATATTGACGGCGCACTTGTTGGCGGTGCTTGTCTAAAACCCGATTTATTTTTAGGAATTATCAATTCGATCTAAACTTTTAGAGCCCCTTTTTATGGGGCTTTATTAATTTTATTCTGCACTTTCATCAATCTTATTTGATTGAAATCCCCCCTTTTATTTTGTATATTAAATGTCCTTATATTTTTCATTATTCCGTTAAATATGATAAAAACCACCATTAATAAATTCATAATTATTTTTGTTATTTCTATCCTTTTCTCTTCCAATATTTATTCCCAAATAAGGATAAAACAACTGCCAACTTACAACCTTTCTAGTGTTGATTCACTTTTTTTTGATATCAATGAGATTAGAAAAATAATTCCGCTTAACAGCGATTGGTCTATTTATCCGGAAGAATATCCTGAAAATAAAACCAAGGTTGTTGTACCTTCTTCATTTACCGGCGAACAGGTAATGATTTACGAAAGGGAGCTGAACCTTACTCAGAAGCAAATAACCGACAATCATATTTATCTTAATTTTTTTGGTTTAAATTATCATTCTGAAATTTTATTTAATGATCTTTCCATCTCTAGGCATTCTTCC
>JAENZU010000371.1 GCA_016841125.1 Melioribacter sp.
ATAAGCTTTAATTAAAGTTTTTTCACCTTGAGTTGAATAATCAACTGAAACACAAAATGATCTGAAAGGATTTACCTCAATGGAAGGGTCGGGCAAAATTAATATTGAACATTCCGATTTACGCATCAGTTTACGGGCAACCGAACCAAGATAATATTTGAAAGTTCTTTCCTTTTCTAATGCGCCCGAAATTAAAAGATCAATGCCGAGTGACGCACTATTTCCTAAAATCATTTTTACCGGTTCGCCTGCTTCAATTATTATTTGAACCTTTTCCGGGTTTATTCCCTGCGACTTCAGCAATTCGATGATACGGTTTTCTACCTCAGTTGTTTTTTCACCGCAATGGAATATGTATAACTCCGCCTCAAATAAATCTGACAATCTTTTTGCCTCTTTCAATAGAGCTTCACTGCCGGGAGAAAATGTGATTGCTAATCCTATTTTTTGAATACCATTATCCTGCCGATTTTTTTTATTTGAAATTACATATTTTTGATTAAATCTCCACATACAAATCTTCTTTTTTGCATTGCCAATTCAAAGAAATTTATTAGATTGAAATGTTTATTTCAGGACTTTTTTGGATTATTAAGAGGGTTCTAAATTGATAGACAGAGGATTGAATATCGTAGAAAACATTTTCATAGAATTGATTTTTGTTAATCGGTAACACGGTTTGATGCCCGGCGGTATAATTCTTTCGGGCATTTTTGTTTTTGTTTTATTGAAGTTTTTGACTGAATAATTGTTAAATATTAAAAATTTATGGTGATCTAATGGAAGAATTAAAAACACTGGAACTTGACATTCAATCGGTTGAGCGAAAATCCCCGGTTGAATTACCCGAAAATTTAGTTTTCGGCAGAATATTCACCGATCATATTTTTGAAATGAATTATGATACTGCAAAAGGCGGATGGTACGATGCTAAAATTAAAAAAATGGATGATTTTGATTTGAGTCCTGCCGCAATGGTTTTACATTACGGACAAACCATTTTTGAGGGATTAAAAGCCTATAAACAAGTTGATGGAAAGGTGGCTTTATTTAGACCGGGAAAAAACTTTGAACGCCTCAATAATTCCGCACGCAGATTGTGCATCCCTGAATCTGATACAGATTTTCTTTTAGAATCACTTAAAGAATTAGTGAAATTAGATCAAGATTGGATCCCGACTAAACCCGGTCATTCTTTATATATTAGACCGCTGCTCTTTGCCGATGATCCGTTTCTCGGTGTACGCCCTTCGGAAAAATATAAATTGATGATTATGCTGAGTCCGGTTGGACCTTATTATCCCGAGGGATTCAAACCGGTCCCGATTTTGGCTACCGACGAATATGTGCGTGCTGTGCGTAAAGGTGTTGGCGAATGCAAAACAGCCGGCAATTATGCTGCCGGACTATTAGCACAGCGTGAAGCTAAAAAACAAGGTTTCACTCAAGTTTTATGGCTCGATGCAATTGAACAGAAATATATCGAAGAAGTAGGAACGATGAATATTTTTATTCATTTCAAAGATGAAGTAGCAACTCCGATGCTGAGCGGAACTATTCTACCCGGTGTTACGAGAATGTCTGTGCTTCAAATTCTTCGCGACTGGGGTTACAATGTGAATGAAAGAATGGTATCGATGGATGAAGTTTTGGAAGGATATAAAAACGGCAATCTGCTTGAATTATTCGGCACAGGAACCGCCGCAGTTATTTCCTCAATCGGTAGATTGAAATACAAAGATACCGACATGAGATGGAGTGATGATGAAGCCGGCGAACTCGGTAAAAAACTTTACCAGGAAATTACAGCCATTCAGTACGGTCGCAAGGAAGATAAATACGGGTGGCTTACCTACCTCGATTAATACATTCCAAAAGAATTGTAAGACAAAGCCGTCCGAGTGACGGCTTTTTTATTTATAAGCATTTATACTTAAGATTTGATAAATCAAATCTCTACTTTGGCATTGTAGAGGTTTGATTCATCAAACCTCTATTTTTACGATCAATCAGACTTTCAAAGCTGATATTTATAGAAAATTTCAGTTTAATATTATTCTACACCTAAATTAAAGTAGCGAAAAAAATTTTAAAATTTAACTTGACAAGTGCTCATCTGTTCACTATTTTAATAGTGAACATAATAACACTATTGGGAATTATGAAAAACAAATTAACAGACCGCCAGCAGTCGATTTTAGATTTTATCGAAGAATTTACATCAGATAACGGATACCCGCCGACTTTAAGAGAAATCGGAAAGGAATTCGGCATTTCATCCACTTTTGGTGTAAAAAGGCATATTGAAGCTTTGACCAAAAAAGGATTTCTCAAGTTCGAAAGTAACACAAGCAGAGCAATTACACTTACAAATCAATCAAATATTCATCAAAAAGAGAACAGCAGCACAATTGAAATTCCGATCATTGGTAGAGTTGCCGCCGGTTTTCCAATTTTAGCCGAAGAAAATATTGAAGGCACACTTTCGTTCGATCAATCGTTTACAAATGGTAAGCGGGATTGTTTTGCTCTTAAAGTTAGAGGCGACAGTATGATAAACGCCGGTATTTTTGAAGGCGATCATGTTATTATTGCTCCCTCAACTGAAGCCGCAAACGGTGATATTGTTGTGGCTTTGCTGAGCGATGAAGCTACATTAAAAAGACTCATTAAATCTAACAACGGAACACATTTGAAACCTGAGAACCCGAATTATCCATTGATAAAAGTAAACAACCGCGAAGATTTTTCTTTGGTTGGAAAAGTAATCGGCGTTTTTAGGTTTTATAATTAAGAAGGATCAAAATGAAAAGCGAAATTTTTAACAGCGCAATAACAAATAGAAATAGAATACAATTTTTGTATGATTTTAAAGAACTTACACTCGACCCCTATTTGGTTGCCAGAAACCAATTCGGTAAAAAAGTTGTTTACGGAAGAGTAAATAATTCAAATATTATTAAAATGTTCGAATACGATAAAATTTTAAATATTAAGATTTTATCACATTTAAGATTTTCTCCGATTATTCCTATTATGCCGAGTTTGAATTAATGAGGAGATTCAAAATGACAACCATTTCAAGTCAAGAGCGTGTCGATGCACTCATCGAGCAGTTTTGGAAAAACGGATATTTGACCATAAGCCGTAAATTCGGGAAATATTTACCGTCTCCTAACCCGATCGGCAAATATGAAGTTGATGCAATAGCAAAATATAAAAAGAAAATCGTTATTGGAATTACACTTAGCGAAGAAGATATTATGGATCCGAAAACGATATCGAAGATAAATTTTCTAGCTACCCGCCACACAAAATATTCTCACCAAAGAGTTACATTGTTTGTGGGAGTTCCAAAAGATTCCACATACAAAGCTAAACTTGTTATCAGCGGGTTAGATGAGGAGATAAAGAAGAATATTAAAATTGTACCTCTCCCCTCATCTTTCCAAACAGTGAATTGAGAAACAACACATCTCATTGCACGCTGATGACTCCGATTTGACTGATTAACACAGACAACATTATTCTAGAAAAAACGAAAGAAAACCGCAAATATAAAGTCGCAAAGAATGATTAACGTTTAAAAGTGCAAAGTAAAATCTAAAGAAAAAAGACTCGTCACACTGAGCGGAGTCGAAGTGTGAGCGGAGTCGAAGTGTAAAAGGAATTACCAACCTTTAAATAAAATATCATTTCAACAAATTCTCTATTCAACATAACGGTTTGGCAAAAGTTTTGCAGTTGTCGAAACTCGAATCTCATTCCCTGAATATTTAAAACAATCGGAAAGGATAATCGGAAACAGACTGTGAGGAATAGGTGTGGGGTAAGTTGAAAACAAAATTTCCCGCAATTTTAGAATTCGATTACCTTCAAGGTATAAATGCTAAATTTGAGAAGTAGTTTCCTTGAAGGTAAAGGTACCAAAAACCCTCAAGGATAATTGTTTAAAAAAGCGTGGATATTTTTAGGGTTTAAAAGTCAATCAAAACAACTCATCCCCGCCCAACTAAACGGCGGATAAACTTTTTCCCCATTCTCTTTGGAAGAGAAGGGGGCCGGGGGGTTGAGTTCGAAAAAGTTTATATTAGCTGCAAATGTAATACACTAATAGAAGCCGTAATTGTAAAAACACTAAATTCCCGCAATCGTGATTCCATTTCCGATTCTTGAGATTGCGGGAAGTTCGAAAGAGACTCCCTACAAATTTAGAGAAGCTCTCCCAATGGTGGAAAATCATCTTTAAAGAAATCATTTTAAAGAACCCA
>JAENZU010000372.1 GCA_016841125.1 Melioribacter sp.
CTTTCACAACCTCATTTTTAGAAACCGGCAGTTCGAACCAAAAATTGCTTCCGCTATTTATTTCAGATTCTATCATCAATTTGCCATTATTTTTTTCGATAAATTCTTTGCACAGCAGCAGTCCGAGACCTGTACCGCTCTCGTTTCTAGTACCTTTTGTGGATGAGGGTATTTTAGAATTCATAATTTGAGAGATAACTTCCTGGCTCATTCCAACACCCGAATCTTTAACCGAGATTCTGTATTTCTCTTCCAACTTTTCAACTTCAATTGTAACTTCACCTTTGGGCAACGTGAATTTTATTGCGTTTGAAATTAAATTACGGAGAATAGTATCAATCATATTAAAATCAGCATAAACCCAGCATTCATCGGGGATACAGCTTTTCAGATTTATCTCTTTAATTTCCGCAAAGCCTTCATGAACTTTAATTACTTTTCGGAGCAGGTCCCCTAGGTTTATATTGGAATAACTAACTTTAATGTTGTTCATTTGACTTCTTGCCCAGTCAAGTAAGTTTTGTATCAAGGTCAACAAAGTGCTGCTGGCTTCATTCAAATAACCTGCAAAAGCTTTTATTTCCTCTCTGTCTAAATCATCGCCTTCATTATATAGCACTTCCGAATAACCTAGTATTGCCGTAAACGGATTACGAATGTCATGTGCAATTACCGAAAAGAGTTTGTCTTTGGTATCATTCATCTCTTTCAGCATGGCATTCTGTTCATTCAATTGAATGTTCAGTTTCTCAAGCTCATTTTTCTGTTTTTCAATTTTTTTAGAAGTTTTGCTTTTGTACCGGTAAAGCATAATCAAAATAATTACAATGCCTATTGCAAGGACGGTTATCGCTATGAAATATTTTCTAAAATTCTTTTGAATTTCGAGTTCAGCTTCATTCAGTTCTTTTTCTTTTTTCAATAATTTAAGTTCCGATTCCGATTTTTCTATCTCATATCGGATGAGCATATTTGCAGTAGAATTTACAATCTGATCATTAAAAATGGATTCACTCATTTCTGAGTATGATTTGAAATTTTCCAATGAAAGTGTTCGCTGATTAAGTTTATCATAAGTTTGATATTTTAGGTAATGGTCATCTTTAATCAGTTCATTAAGATTTTCGGGTTCGGCAATTGTTAAACTTTTATTCACATAATTTAATGCATCTTCCAGCTTATTTTGCTTTAATTTCACACTGCCAAGATTTTTTAAAATCTCTGCTTCAGCATATTTATCGGAATATTGTTTGGCTTCAACCAGAGCTTCATTATATTTTTTCTCTGCTTCAATTAAATTTCCGTCTTTCTCAAAAATCAACCCGAGATAATTTTTCGTCATTACCATCAAGTTTCTATCCTGAATAGAAGATGAAATTATCAACGAAGCCTGAAAGTAATCCATTGCTTTTTTATACTGTCCTAATTCTTGGTAAAGTATTCCAAGATTATACCTGGAATATGCCTTCCCAAATTTGTAATTAAGAGAATCGGAAAGATTTTGTGCCGATAAAAAATAATCTTCAGCTTTCTTGTAATATTTTAATTTTTGATAAATTGAACCTATGTTGCCCAAGGATGTCGTTAAACCTTCCTTTTCATCGAGCTTTTCTCTGATACTCATCGATTCGATAAAATGATTCATTGCCTCATGAAAATTACCCTGTTTCCAATAAGCCGAGCCGATATTATTCAATGAGCTGGCTACCATTTCAGAATCGTTTACTGCTTTTCGCAATTTTAGTGCCCAATGAAAATCAACCAATGCTGAATCAAACTGACCTTTGCGCCAAAAGAGCATTCCCTTTTTGGTCAATACCGCAGCTGAATCTGTTTTATCCGATACGAATATTAATGCACGATCGCAGTAATGTTTTGCACTATCCGATTCATTCAGCATCCGGTAAGTGTCGGCAGTATTTTGAAACAATGCACTAAGGGAAGAAGAATCATTTAATTGTGTAAAAAGGTTTATGGATTTCAGGAAATAATCTTTACTGGAATCAAATATATTTCTGATATAATAACTTTGCCCAATATTCCAAAGTGCTGTTGCGTACCCAACGGGATAATTTAATTCAGAGGAAAGTTTTAAAGCTTCCCTAGCGGAACCTTCGGCTTTAACCGGATCCTCCGTTAATAATTCAATCGCAATTTCATTTTGAATGTCAACTTTCGAAGTTCCGGTGGAGTTATTGAGAATGATTTTAAGGCTGTCAATATTACCCGCTACGGTAATTTGAATCAAAAGAATTGAAAATAATAGGATTGCTCTAGCCGGATTTAATATTGCAGCATGTTTAATTTGATTCATAAATTATAATACAATTTTCAAAAATAATTTGCCATTGGAAACTATGTTGTGGTTGTAATATCGCTGTGTAACTCAGCTTTCTTTAAATAAAAATTTACTAAATGTTAACTACGATGAGTTTTATTTTATTGCAATGCAAAGCTTATTAGTTTAAATTTGATTTTGTTATGAGAGAATATTTGTTTACAAAATTAACCGGAGCCGGCAACGACTTCATTCTTTTTGATAAAAAATTGAATGATGAAGTTGATTTAACACCGGGCAATATTAGGAAGGTTTGCGATAGACGATATGGCATTGGAGCCGATGGCGTGCTCTTAATTTCGGATGGAGAAACACACGATTTTATTATGGAATACTTTAATGCCGACGGATCTGCAGGTTCTTTGTGCGGTAACGGCGCACGCTGCATTATAAAATATGCCGCCGATAGCGGAAGAGTTAAAAATAACAAAACAAAATTTATCTGTGGTACAAGTGAATATTCGGGAGAAATTTTAGACACGGAGATAATTAAATTTTATCTTAATCCTCCCGGAAGTTTTAAATTTAATTTTGAGATAAATGCAGGAAATCAAATAATAAATACAAATTTTGTTGATACAGGTTCACCTCATGCAGTTATAAAAATAGAGGATGTTCTGAAAGAATCTGAAACTCCGAACAGCAAATACAGCAATATTACTGAATTTCCTGTATTTGATATAGGGAGAGAAATTAGGTATGCTAATGATTTTGCTCCTGCAGGAACAAATGTAAATTTTATTAAAATAGAGAATCAAAAAATTCAGATTAGAACTTATGAACGCGGTGTTGAGAATGAAACATTAGCCTGCGGAACAGGTTCAGTCGCTGCGGCACTGATATCACATTTTACCGATTCTCTAAATCCTCCGATCGAACTTATAACGAAAGGTGGAGAAGTGTTGACCGTTGACTTTAAATTAGTTAATGAAACAGTAAGTAATGTTTCATTAACAGGTCCGGCAAAATCAGTTTTTAGTGGAAAAATTTTTATTTAATCTAATATATAGAGGAATTGTATGGCGAAAGTAATTTTTTCGATTAAATATGAGATCATCCCAACCAAAAGGGAAGAATACTTAAATGTAATGAGCGAACTGAAAAACCTTGTGAAAGCAGTCGGTTTAGTTGAGTATTCTTTGTATCAAGTAAAAAATAAAAAGAACAGTTTCGAAGAAATACATGTATTTGAAAGTGTTGATGCTTATGAAAATTTTGAAGATACCGAAGATGAGAGAAAAGATATTCTGATCAATAAACTTTCGGATATGATCAAGCAGAATACAACACATTATTCGACCTTATTTGAAGTAGAATAAACTTCGATTTACTTTTTTAGATTTCCAACCTTTGAATGAACGGGAATCCATGTTTGAATATGTAGGCGTTATCCATATGCATTCGGTTTTTTCCGACGGCTCCGGAGAGGTGCCGGATATAGCTGCTTCTGCTGATGAAGTGGGGTTGGATTTTGCCGTCCTCACCGATCACAACACGCTGCGCGCACTTCAGGAAGGTTACCAGAAATGGTACGGCAATTCACTTCTCCTAGTTGGCTGTGAGATTAACGACAGCAAAAATTTGAATCATTATTTAGCACTGAATATTAAAGAGACTTTTTCGACCAGAATGCCAGCCAAAGATTACATCCGGAAAATTAAGGATGAAGGGGGTATTGGTTTTATTGCTCATCCGCATGAAAAAAGATCTTCGATGGATGAACATCCGCCGTATCCTTGGACCGAATGGGAGTCGGATGATTTTACCGGCATTGAAATCTGGAGCCACATGTCCGAATGGATGGAAGGTTTAACCGAACAGAATAAATATAATTATTTTATCCATCCGCTTAGATCTATTGTTGCTCCTCCAAAAGAAACACTTCAGAAGTGGGATGAAATAAATATTAA
>JAENZU010000373.1 GCA_016841125.1 Melioribacter sp.
GGGTTGAATAGATATTAGATTTACCAACCAATTTTTGAAGATATCCAATTTTAACATTATCCTTTTCACTTAGGATCTGCAGTAACTTTGCTTTGATACTTGTCTTTTTATTTTCCTTTTGAAGAAGTTCTTCACAAAAAATTTTATCAGATATTATTTTCCGTTTTGATTCAACATCCGAACCATAGGGCACAGAATTGCGTAATGCTTCCCCAAGTGAACTTAAATAATAATCCGAAATCCATTCATAAAATTTTATCGATTCTTTATCAAAAATCGGACGTTCATCCAGAACATCGCGGATTTTTTTAATTTTCTCCTTAACGTCGGTAGTTTCCGATAAGCCTGTTACAAATCCTGTTAGTGTCCTTTTACCGAATGGCACAACAACTCTTACCCCAATTTGAACGGAGTCCTCCAAATCTTCGGGAATCGAATAGGTAAATGCATTTCTGAATGGAAGCGGAAAAACAACTTGAGCAAACATGGATCAGATTACCGCACTTTCTAATAATTTCAAAGTTTGATTGTCTGCATCCAATTTTGCTTTAACACCAAACGGAATTGTGAATTTATTTTTTATATGCCCGAAAGATAATCCATACGCTATTGGAATTCCCAAATTACCAAGTCTATCCTCAAAAACTTGTTTTAGTGTGAAGGAGTTCTCAAAATCGGCATCTTCCATATCTTCCTCGCAGTCCTTAAATACACCCAACGCAATTCCTTTTAGGTTGTCAAACTTTCCGGCAAGCAGCAATTGAGTAAAAAATCTGTCAATACGGTAAGGTTTCTCTTTTATCTCCTCGAGGAATAGAATTTTATTATCGTATGAAACATCGTAAGGAGTTGCCAACATCGAAACTGCGATTGAAAAATTTCCGCCTACAAGTTCGCCTTCCGTGGTTCCTTCATTTATGGTATATCTCTCAAATTCCGCTCCGGCTTCTTCAATATTTTCTTCAGCCGATTCTAAAAGAATTTCATCCTTTGATTCCATCAAAACATCTTTAAAGTATTTAATGGAAAAATCATTAAATGTGGAGATCGAAACAGGTCCGTGAAAACATACCAGCCCGGTCTTGGCAAAAATGCCGTAGAGCAATGCGGTAATATCACTGTAGCCAACTAGTATTTTAGGATTATTTTTTATCATATCATAATTGAGGGCAGGAAGAATTCTTGAACAGCCGTAACCCCCGCGTGCACATACAATTCCGTCAATATCATCATTATCGAACATCCAATTTACATCTTCTGCCCGCTGAGGATCTTTGCCGCCTAAATAGCCGTACTTAGCTAAAATGTTGTCTGTGAATTTTACTTTGAGTCCTAACTCTTCCAATTTTGTAACCGATTCTTCAAGCTCATCTTCATCAATGGAACTTCCCGGCGCAATCAATCCTACCGTATTTCCCGGCTGTAGTCTTTTGGGTTTAATTATATGTTCTGGCCATTGCTCATTATTAAATTCGGGTAAATTCCCAGCTTTAAAATCGAAAGCAGGTAAAAATGAAGCTGCCGCAATTCCTTTAATAAAATTTCTGCGTTCCAAAACCACTCCGTTTTTTTGATCTATAAAATACAAATCATTTAAATAACATTTTAGATTTGATTCCGATTATACTTGCAATAAATCTCAAAGACTTTTATGTTTATAAATCAAATTTATTTGACAATATAAAATAATGGGAGTTATATAATGAAAAGAATAATTAACGCCGCTTTAGTTTTAATGCTTGCAGCAACAATGCTGTACGCCGGCGACGGCAAAAAATATGGGAATGATCTTACTTTAAAAGAGACTACACAAGTTTCTGATATATTAGCAAATCCTGAAAAATTTGAAGGTAAGAAAGTTCTTATCGAAGGAACTATCGTTGATGTCTGCCCAACAAGAGGCTGCTGGATAGATATTTCAAGCGATAAAGAATATCAGACCATCAAAGTTAAAGTTAAAGACGGCGAAATCGTTTTCCCAATGGAAGCAAAAGGTAAAACTGCAGTAGTTGAAGGCGAAGTTTATTCTTTTGTTCCTGCAGTTCAAGAAGAAAGCAAACATGCCGAAGGCGAGAAAATGGAAAAAGCTAATAAAACCGAATGCGGTGATAAAACTGCAGAAGGCGGATGCTGCTCGGGTGAAACCAAAGTAACTAAAGTTTACCAAATTAAAGGTTTGGGTGCGGTTATAAAATCGTAACTAAATTTTTTTGATAAAATTTGAAGCCTTTATTCGAATAGAGTAAAGGCTTTTCTTTTAATTGCGGAGATAGTTTCTGATGAACTGGCGAAAGTATGTAAAAATAATTCATAGAGATCTAGGGTACATCTTTTTCGGGTTAACGGTTATTTATTCAATTTCCGGTATCGCGGTCAATCATGTCGATGAGTGGAATCCAAATTATAAAATTGAAAATAAAACTTTTGCGATAACTCCCAATCCAGATTCAAGCGCTGCTAATGAAACTATGATCGCTTATGTTATCGAGCAGCTTGCAATAACCGATACGGTTAAAAATGTTTTCAGATCAGGTCCGGTTTCAATTGATATATTTTTTGAAAATAAAACTGTTAACGCAAATCTATTAACGGGAAATGTTAATATGGAAATTGTTAACAGCCGCCCGGTCATACGCGAAACAAATTTTCTACATTTGAACGCGCCTAAAAAACTCTGGACCTACGTAGCAGACGCCTTTGCTTTCGGTTTGATTATTTTGGCAATCACCGGTTTATTTATGCTGAAGGGGAAAAACGGGATAACCGGCAGAGGCAAGTGGTTAACTATTGCGGGTGTTTTATTGCCGCTGATATTTTTGCTTTTATATATTTAGCACCTTCAAGGAAACTAGACTTAAAATATGCATGATACCTTGAAGGTGAAGCATAACCCTCAAGGTAGAGACTTCGTAAACATCTAGATTACCTTGAGGGTTTAGGAATAATTTCCAAAATGATATTCTACCTAAAAAATGAAATGCAACCCTTAAGGTAGGGGCACAGTTAACATATAAATTACCTTGAGGGTTTTAAGAATTTTCAATGCCTACCTAAATGATAAACTTTTCTTCATTCATAATTAAACCGCTATTGCTGACAAAATAAATGAATTTCCTGACCAGTAAGCCGGAGGCTGTTGGCATAACAGTAGCATTATGTAAGCTCGCAGTCAAATGTGTTAGAAAAATAAATAATTTTTCATTCAATACTGATTTTATAAAATGATTTTACTTCTTCTAATAAATCAACATCTGTTAAAACACTACTTATTTTCTTTGACCTGTCTTTACTCACTAATAAATAACCACATTCATCTGTTTTTTCATCCAAAATAATTTCAATCTTATTTTTCTCTAAATACTTTTTAATATTGGTCACTGAATAATTTAGATCCGATAAAACTTCAATATCACTACAACCTTTCAATATTGTTATTGTTCTATTAATTTCAATATTTTTATTATTGCTTTGACAAAACGTGGTTAATAATACTATTGCTAAGATTATAACTATTTTTTTCATTTTCTTCTCTTTATTAATCATCTTTTGTTAATTCTTCATAATGTTTTTTATTCTCGTCCACTGCTTTTTGTAGAGTTTTAAAATATTTTGAATAATCTGCTTTAAAGTGTGCATAATCGCTTGATTGGTTTGAAAGAGGCGTTAAACCATATTTCTTCGCTATTTTATTCAAACCCTTGAGTTCTGCTTTTGAAAGCTTTGATACGCCATTTAAATCAATTGCAAAACCAGCTTGATGCCTACTTAAACCTTTAGCTTTTGTATTCCCAGTCTTTATATCAGAAGATTTTTTAAGTCTAAAGGTGTTATTAACAGAAAGTTTAGAATATTTTTCACGTGCTTTTTCTACAAAGGTCTTTACATTATCGGCTATATTATCATCCAAATAATAAGTACGATCCTTTAATACAGGATCATCACTCGTCAATCCTTTCATTTGAACAGCTTTTAGACTATCTCCATTTGGATCAATATATATTAACGGATTATTCTTAACATAATTATAAGGTGACCATCCGGGATACTTATCAGCTAACGGATCAACACTAATCCATCTTCCTATTTTACAATCATAATACCTAGCACCAAAATAGTATTTTTCTTTATTGGAATCATTATTAAACTCTTGTGCAGGAAATTTGTAATCTGTTCCCTTGGTAATACTCTCATTCATTATGGCGCCAAACGGCATGTAATTAT
>JAENZU010000374.1 GCA_016841125.1 Melioribacter sp.
CCATTTTGGATCAGATGACCTTGACTGAGTGGGCTCATCGGTAAAGTTAATAAATACACGTTGAGCAGTTCCTCTCCAGCTAAAATTGGAATCAGCAAATAAAACGCCAACAACACCATTTTCACCATAAATTCCGGAAGCAAAGTTACTTGCAGTGTTTTCCAGGGCTGCGCTGTCAGTACCTGAAAAACCTCTTGTTCTTGATGTTCCAGAAGCACGATTCAAATAGGTTTCAATATTAGCAGCGGTTGTAAAATTAATTGCACCGCTTACGTTGCCGTAATATCCGACAATACCAAAACGAACATCTAATCCGCTGGCTGATAAAAAGTTTGCGAATTTAATTATACTTGCAGCAACAGAATCTGATTCCTGACCCATACTGCCCGAGTTGTCAACTGTAAAAACAACATCCGCTTGAAGCACTGTACCGGTTCCAACTTTAGTAACTTTTAATCCTTTAACTTTACCGTCTTCAGTAACAAAAATATTTGAAGCTCCCGGGTTAGCCGGATCGTAATAAACCGCGATTGGCTGATTATTCGTAGGATTAAGCATTCCGGTTAGATTCATTTGAACTCTTGATGGGTTATTAGCCGGGGCAGAAAAGTTGGCAGTAGGCTGAATATTATTGATTGTTGTTGCAGGAGGTGTAACGTTTACAGGATCTGCCGGAATATCGGTATTCTGATTTTCCGGTTCTGTAGAACTATCCTTATCACAACCGATGAAAAATAAACCCATTGATAAAACAAATACTAATAAAAATCTTTTCATTTGGTTCTCCAATTTAATAAGTAATGTGACCTCATAAACTTAACAATTTCCACGCCAAAAGTAAATAAGTTTAAGTCGTTATTTTTCAATAACTTAGAACAGCCCATCTTCAGTAAAAATCGCGAACTGTTGCCATATAAAACAACACTGCATCGCAATGATGCAACTGAAGTATTTATTTTAAATTTTAAATTGCTATATTTGCACAATGAAAAAGATAGTTCTATCTTTTATATTTATTTCAACTTTTTGGGTTTTTCATTCTCAAACCCTCAAAGTTAAATGGATCGAGATGGATTCTCCATCAAGTAATATTCAAAAAATCTTATCTGCACAATCCTTTGATGACTTTTGGATCCACGATGCGTTTGGGAATCTGTATCATAAAAATTCGGATTCTTGGGAAAAGTTTCAACTGCCGGATGCTAAAAACTTCACCAAAATTTTTTATGAAAAAATTACGAATTCCACCTTTTTTTTAGCAGCTATGGATTCCAATTATACGAGCCACTTCTTTCTTTTTGAGAAAAATACATTTACTAAATACGATTTTATTGATGAATTACCGATTCAGGGAATCGTGAAGATCAGCAAATCAAATTTTTATTTGTACGGTAATTTTGGTGAGTTCCTTCATTTCAATAATGGTAAATTTAAAAAAATCCAAACCCCGATTAAAAATCATATTAATTGCGTAGTAAAAGTTGATTCGTCTAATTTTTGGTTTGGAACTAGAAACGACGGGGTCTTTAGCTTCGATGGGAAAAAATTTAAACAAATTCCGTTTGCCGATTCTGTTTCAAAGGAAATTCAATCTATTGTTCTTACTCTGGATGGAAAAATTGCAGCATTTGCAACTAATTTAAACGGGTACATTTTTGAAGATGGCGTATTCCAAAAGGTTGACTCAGCCGAAGATTTAAATTTGCCGAGATTGGGTGAGATAAGAGGAGGCTCTGTATTTAGAAGTTACAAAAACGATGCAGGGGAATGGATTTCTTTTAGTTTCCCAGTTGATTACAGAGTAAACAATTTTATTTCGATCTCTGATTCCCAATTTATACTTACTTCACAAAAAGAAAAAATTTATCTCGGCACTAAATCTACTACTAATTTTTTTGTTGATCATGCATCCTACTATCAGGTAGATTTAACTCCTGGCGGAAGAACCTACGGAGCGGCTTTTACAGATTTTAACAACGACAACAGTATTGACCTATTCTTAACAGCCGGAAGCAATTTTTTTTCGTTTAGGCTATTTCTGAATATTGAAAATAAAGGTCTTGCTGAAATTACACAATCATCGGGATTAAGCTCTATTGATAAAGCGCCCTACCGTTTTATTTTGGGTGACATTAATAAAGATGGAAATATTGATCTTCTTTTTAATCAATTCGATAAAGCCGGTTCTAAAATTATTTTTTATGAAGGGGATAAAAATCATAATTTCACGCTTAAGCAATCAATTGAGATTCCGGAAGATTATTCTGCACACATGGTGCGTAACATGAATTTGACCGACATCGATGCCGATGGAGATTTAGATTTGGGTCTTTCATTTTATTACGGTCCCGAAATTAGTTCCGGAGCCGAATTCATTATTGAAAACCAATGGGATGGCACATTGGGGAGTTTTCAACCCGAATTTCAAAGTATTACTAACGGCTGGAACGAACAATCCATCTTTGCAGATTTTAATGGGGATGATCAAAATGACTGGCTGATAATAAATAAATGGCGGACTTATAGATTACTTATGGGGCAAAATGGTATTTGGGTTGATGAATCCGAAGATCGACTTCCGCAAATGGATAATGCTAACGGCTTTGGCGGTGCAGCAGTAGATTTCGATAACGATGCAGATTTAGATGTTTTCACGATTACAGAAGATGACATACTAAATATTTTAGTTAACGACGGTACCGGTCACTTTTCAAATGAATCTGATTCGTACAATGTCAGATTATTTAAAGAATCAATTTTATACAGTTATAGCTCAAGATCAATCAGTTTTGGGGACATTAATAATGACGGATTCATTGATATATTTATCGGCGGGAATGAACCCGGAAATTCCGGCAACCTACTTTACTTAAATATTAGCGGTGAAAAATTTATTGAATCCTCAGAAGTTTATAATGTTAAATTTCCTGTTGTGGAAGGTTCAATTTTCGGTGACCTTGAGAATGACGGCGATCTCGATATTTTTGGAATCGGTTACAATAAAAACACTCTTTGGATCAATAATTTAGATAATAGTTCCTATTTAAGAATTATCCCGCACGGCGTTTTTAGTAATATCGACGGCATTTCGGCAAAAGTATACGTTTATTCCGGGGGTCATTTAAATGATAGCGAATACTTATTGGGCTTCCGCCAAATTGGTTCAGAA
The DNA here is from genome assembly GCA_016841125.1 of Melioribacter sp. Lineage (GTDB taxonomy): Bacteria > Bacteroidota > Ignavibacteria > Ignavibacteriales > Melioribacteraceae > JAENZU01. Next base: position 3,170 of record JAENZU010000374.1, read on the forward strand.
ACTTACGGCGCAGCAAAATTCAACGAAAACGTTGCGCATTTTGGAGTACAGGCGGATCAATTTTATGATGCATTAATTAAATTTTACGGCGGCAAAGAAATTACCTTAAAGAATCTTCTCTCGGGGCAAACAATTCACGTTGAGGAAAGCACTGGTTTTTTTGCATCGATTTACCTGCTTCAATTTAAAATATTGCGATCGCTGCAGCAAACTTTCGTTCAAATTTATATCGGGCTTATTTTATTGAGTATCCTGATAATTTATATCGGAATTAATTTCGGTATAAAAAAATTTCAATGGGATATTAAACTTGTGCTGGTACTTGTACTGATCAACATGTCCTTATTCTGGATAATCACTATTCTTTCATATCAATCAACAAATTTTTTAATCAGATATGTTTTCCCGCTATCAGCATTGCTGGTCGGTATCTCTCTCCCCAATCTTATTTTTTATTGGATCAGTAAAAAAACAGATCCCGAAATGTCTGCCGAAACAAATAATTTCGAATTACTCAGGGAAATAATGGCTTTCACTCACGGTGAGTGGGCGCTGCGTAATTTGAACAGTCTGCTTTTCCTTTGCCAAAACTTACCCGAAAAAGAAAAAATAAATAAGAAATTTTTGCAGAAATTTGATACCCGAAAAGAAACTTTTCTGAAAATGACAATTGAAACTATTGACAAAGTACATAAACTTTTAGTCAAAAGTGAACTCAACAAAGAACTTGCTGCGGTGTTATCAGAATCGAAACTTGAAGTTCAAAAAAATTTGAAGTTAATTTTTTCCGGTGATGATGATAATGTAAATAGAAAAGCAGCTGGTGCTATTATTAATTCAATCGAAAAAATAAAAGTTACCCTAAAGCGGATTAAACAAGAGCAGTTTGAAAAATTTTCATCCAATCCCGTTGATGTGATAAAACAGATCACTTCGATCAACAGACAAAAACTTAATGAAAACCACATTACACTTAAACGGTTTCGAGAATCCGAAAACAGCTTGAAGGTTTTAATTAGGAATATAGAACTTGC
>JAENZU010000375.1 GCA_016841125.1 Melioribacter sp.
ACTCTTTTATAAAAAAATATCCTGACGATCCGCTCAGTGCAAATGTCCGTTTCAACATGGGTGTGATTTTTTATAATCGCGGCGACAAACAAGAAGCAGAGGATTATTTAATATTAACAATCGACTCGGATGATAAAATCTCAAAAGCTAAATCGTTAAAACTTTTGGGGGAGATGAGTCTATCGAGAAACGATCTCAACAGCGCAAAAAAATATTTTGATGAAGCTTTAACTTTAGAACCTTTGCCTTCAGATGTAAAAAATAATATTCTACTCGGTCTGGGTGTCGTTGATTATTATTTGGATCAATTTGAAAAATCGGTTGCAGTTTTGAATAAACTAATGAGCAGCAATCCAAGATTCGAAAATGATAAAGTAAATTATTATTTGGCGGAATCGCATTTTATGCTCAAAAATTATTCACCCGCACTTAAACATTTCAGCAGGGTTAACACCGAAAATTCTGAATTTGGTGCGTTCGCTTTATACGGCAGGGCATATTCATTTTTTAACTTAAAAGATTACCCCAATTCCTCATTTTATTTTGGTGAGTTTGCTTCAATGTTTCCGAACCATACTTATTTTGCCGATGCTAAAATGAGAGAAGCCGACAGTTATTACGGCGTTAAAAATTATCAGAAAGCCGCTTCAATTTATGCCGGTTTAATGAAAAGCGGTAAATCCGGTTTTATTGATGACAGAGGTTATTATCAGTATGGTCAGGCTCTTTTTAAATCTGAAAACGGTACAGAAGCAATTAGAATTTTCTCACTTCTTCAGAGTAAATATCCCCGTTCAAATTATTCCGATGATTCTCAATATTTAATTGGATGGATAAATTTTCAGCAGGGAAATTTTAACCAAGCTATTAACGAATATCGAAGTGTATTGACAAAATATCCCGGATCTTCGGTTGCGCCCATTGCACTTTACTCAATCGGCGATGCTTATTATAATCTCTCTCAGTATGATTCGTCGATTGCTAATTATCAAAGAATCATTGACGAATATCCCAAGAGCAAAAATGTTTTCGATGCCGTAAACGGAATTCAATTTTGCTACCTTGCCCAAGGCGATGATAAAAAGGCGATAAATTTTATTGAGGAATTTATCAGCTCGGGCAGCAACTCAGAATTTGCAGATCAAATCTTTTTTAAAAAAGGGGAGATTTATTTTAACAGCGGAAATTATACAAAGGCAATTGAAGAATACAACGACTTCATTCAGAAGTTTCCCAAAAGCAAATTTGTTCCGAGTGCATATTACTGGATCGGCAAATCTTATGTGATGCTTGAAAATAAAGAAGCGGCGGAAGAAAATTACAGAACTGTAATCCAAAAGTATATTACCGATGAAGTGGGTATCTCAGCATTATTGGAATTAGGGCAGATTTATTCCGATGAAAAATTTTACGATGTTGAAATTGAACTTTATGATAATGCAATCAGCAGACTGCCGGACAATCAAAAACTTCCTGAAATAATTTTTGCAAAAGGAATTGCCTATAAAAAAAATGGTGAGCTCCAAAAAGCCTACGAAACGTTCAATTATATAATTACATATTATATCTCTTCGGTATTTACCGCCAAAGCTAAGCTTGAACTTGGAATAATGGAATTTGAAAGAAATTCTTACGATACGGCTAAACAACTTTTTGCTGAACTCGGAGAGAGCAGGTTCGATGAAATCGGTGCTAAAGCACAATATTATTATGGACTAAGCCTAAAAGAGGAAGGAAATATTAACGAAGCAATTTCTGCCTTTGTTCGTGTTCGGTCTATATTCGGCGGTTACGATGAGTGGTACACACAATCTTTATTGAAATTAGGCGATTGCTATTTGGAATTGAAAGACCGGGGTCAGGCACGGGAAATGTACCGGGCTGTTGCGAAAAGACATCCAAACGACGAATATGGTCGGGAAGCTAAAAATAAGTTGAGTAGATTATGAGGAAAATAGTTTTTGCATTCATTTTAATTTTGACACCTGCCGTTTTTGGTCAGGGGGTGGAACTGCCCGATTTCGTGATAACAGGTGTACAGCAAGTTGATCTGCCTGTTATGGAAAAAGCTAGACCCGAAATTATATCTACTGTTTCCAAAGAATTTTTTACACCGGCATATTCACCCGAGGAATTTTCACTAAGCACAATTTCAGAACCTGAATTGCCTAAAGTTATTTACTTCGATAGAGCTTTGTCTTACAGTGGTTTTGTTAAAGGCGGTTTCGGCGGATTTACAATTCCGGTTGGTGAAGTTTTTGCCAGCAAAAGTTTTGATAATGTTGATCTTGCGGTAAATGCCTGGGGAAGAAATGAAAAGGAATTTGTTGAAAATGCAGATAACAATTTGCTGGGTGTAAGATTTGATTCCGACTTTTTTATCAGCACGCATTCATCTTTTCTCCCGGGTCTGCAAATATCTCTCGAAGGAGGATACCTGCGCGAATCATTTAATTTATACGGTTCACCAACGCCAACTTTCAACAGGAAAAAAGTTTCGGGTTTTGTCTCGTTCGATATAAAAAACACACTCGATAATAAAATTAAGTATGGCTCAAAATTTACCGGAAGCGCTTCTAATCTTAACCACAATAATATTGGTGAGAGTATTTTCGGTAATGAGACCTTTGTAAAATATAAACTTTTGAATATACTTTTATCCGCTGAAGGATTTTTAGAAAAACAATCGCTGCAAAATAATTTATCTCAAATAGATAACTACACATATTATGGCGGCGAGGGAAGTGCAAAAATAAAATTGTCTGATATCATGGATGTAGAGGGCGGTTTGCGTTTCTCTAAACAGGATGGCAATTATCTTTTTGCACCGTTTGGAATTGTAAATATCTATTTCAGCAAATTTTTAACCTTAAGAGGTCAATATAAACCCTTTACAGATTTTCTAACAATGCGCGAGATTCTTGATCGAAATAGATATATTATTTTATCCCAAATTGATAATGTGTTTGAAATTTATAAGCATTATGTTTCCGCGGTGCTGAAATACCAGTATCAAAAATATTATGAAATAAATGTCGGCGTTGGCTATTCCAGTATTGATAATTATTTGTACTTCAATGATCCGGCGAAGGATGGAAGTTTTGATTTATTCACTATTGATGAAGTTAAAAAGCTGGAATTATTTGGGTCCGCGCTTTTCCATTTAGGTCCGTTCGGCTGGTTTTACGGAGATGCGATTTATCAAAAATTGGAGTATGACAAATTCCAATCTATTCCTTATCAGCCGGGGGTTAAATCTAGTTTTATTTACGGTTATCCATTTCCATTCGGTTTGGAGCTAAGATCTCAGCTTGATCTAATTTATGGTATTTATGCAGATACCAATAAAAATGAAAAACTGCCGATGCACTTAAATCTTTCGGCAGGCGCTGCCTTTAATTTGTTCGACAGTTTTAAAATTAAAATTGATCTGCAAAATCTTTTAAACCGGGATAATAATATTTTGAGAAATTATCAGCAAAAACCTCTGGATGTTATTTTTGGAATCGATTATAGTTGGTGAGATTATATAGTTGAAGAAGCAGATTATTGTTACTATATTTTATGATATATCTCTCTTTTTTTTGAGAATTTTTAAAACTAAATAAAGTTTAAAAATGAAAGAATCAGAACTGAAGACGAAGGTGGCGGAGCTAATCGGGGTTTCGAGTTCAGCAAGTGAACTTGCTTTTGAACTTTTTCTAAAAAATCTTGTAGATTCTGTGGAGTATGATCAGGCTGTTAGCATTGACTCACTCGGTACTTTTCAGCTAAAGAGAGGCACCGAACCGGGATCAAAAGATTTTGTAATTTTTGCTCCTTCGCAGGATCTGGAAAATACTTCCGGCGATTCATTGTATCTTAAAATAGATATTGATTACGGTAAACGTGAAGATATTGAATTCGACGAAAATATTTTTAGTCCCAGCATTGGCAAGAGTCTTCTTACGGTAACACGGGATGAGGATGAAGGTTTTGCCGATGGAGATGCAACTCTTCAGAATTCAATTAATGATAGAAGCAGGGAAATTATTGCCGAAGCCGGTTTAGTTGAAGATTTCGATGTCTGGGACAGGTTCAATAAAACCGGTGCCGAAATTGATTCTCCCGGGATTGTTGCCGATGAAGTAGATTTGAATAATGAATTTTCACTTTCAGAAAATAAGTTTGATGATTCAAGCGAATTGCCC
>JAENZU010000376.1 GCA_016841125.1 Melioribacter sp.
TTGAACAATCAAAAAGAAGATGATCAGTTCGCTTACGCTAAAACCTAAAGTTGTGCTTGCATAATTACCCGAAAAAAATATGACCGTATTTACACCTTCGATATAAAAGAAAAACGCGACCAAAAAAATTGCCAGGTTTTTATAAGCTCTTAGATGTGTAATTGTATTAAATACTCGTTTAAACCCGACTTCAAAATAGGAAATATTTTCTGCGGGTTTGCGGCGGTTATCTTTGAGAAAGATAAAAAGAGGCGCAGCAAAAATTAGAAAGAATAGCGCCGCAAGCGGAAAAGTTTCTTTCAACATTTCATTTTGTATAAATGGGAATGCAATTGCCAACGTTGCCAATGAACCTAAATACCCCATCGCAAAACCGTAACCGCTAACTCTGCCATAATTTTTTTCTGAAGTCAGTTCAGGAAGAAAGGAGTCGTAGAAAACTAGCCCTGCTTCGAAACCTACATTGGCAAAAATGAAGATTACTACAGCCCAAAACACATCTCCCCTTTCCATAAAAAAGAGAGACGCTGTGGCGATAATACAAACCAAAGTGAAAAATAATAGGAATCTCTTTTTACCTGCGGAATGATCGGCTATTGCTCCTAATACCGGTGAGATGAGCGCTGTGATAAGCATTGAACCGCTAGTGCCCAAACTCCAATATAAATCGCCGATAGGTTTACCTTCGGCAATAGTTTCTTTAAAATATACTGCGAAGAGAAATGTAACAACTACAATTGAAAATGAGGTGTTCCCAAAATCAAAAAGGGTCCAAATAAAGATTTTAAATTTATTATCGAGTGAGGTATTATTTTGGATTTTTTGGAATGGATTCTTCAATCAATCCTCTGCCGGTTTTATTCAAATTGCCGGTGTCTTTTAGGTCGTTTAAAATTGCGTCTAAAATTCCATTTATAAATTTTCCGCTGTTTGAAGTGCTGTATTCTTTTGCAATTTCGATAACTTCGTTAATAGAGACTTTAGGCGGAATATCATTGAAATAAAGTAATTCTGCAATTCCAATTCTCAATAGAATTTTATCGATGAGAGCAATTCTATCCATCTCCCAATTGTTTACCCTTTCCTTAATTTTCTCGTCTAAGAACTTTTTATTGGCTGCAACCTTATTTATTAGATTCTCGCTGAAAATTCTGTCGGATTCGGTCTCAACATCTGAAAGTACGCCTTTCATTAAAATAGTTAACCCTTCACCATTAATTTCGAAAGCATACAATACTTGCATGCTTTTCTCTCGTAAATTTCTTCTCGTTAATTTCTTCGCTGTCATAATAAAGTTAGAATTTTAGAATGGTACAACCTATCCGATTTAGAATATAGCAGATATTAATGTTTTAAGCAATCACACAATTTTTATCAGAAAATCAAAACTGAAAAAGTGAAGATTAAAAAATTTAATAATATTCTTGAAACCGGTTTATCTTTTTGCTAATTCTCCTAACCTGCCGGAAAATGTAGAAGAGCCTGAATAAATTTTAGTGATTCCGCCAATTCTTCTCAGTCTCTCTTCAGCACGTTTATTTGAAGCAATGTTTGTGGGAATACTTTCATCTTTGGCAATTTGGAATATTCGTTTAACAATATCGTAAATACTTTCGGCTTGTTTCATTGCTCTATCCTGCCTGTAGCCTTCAATCTCATTGGCAACATTTATTAAGCCGCCAGAATTTATTACATAATCGGGAGCGTATAAAATATTTTTATCAAGAAGCATTTGACCATGTTTATTTTCGTCTTCCAATTGATTATTAGCTCCGCCGGCAATGATTTCACATTTCAATTTTGCAATTGATTCATCGTTGATAATTCCGCCTAATGCGCATGGTGAAAAAATATCACAGTCGATATCGTAAATTTCTTCCGGTTTAATTACATAGGCTTTAACGGTTTCCAAAACCTTTTTAACTTTTGTGTCATGAATATCGGTAATATAAATTTCTGCACCTTCGTTATAAAGATGTTCTACAAGATATCTGGCAAGCTGACCTGCACCTTGAATAACTATTTTCCTTCCACGTAGAGAATCGGAACCCCATTTTTCGTGGGCGCAGGCTTTCATTCCAACATAGACACCGTATGCAGTCACGGGTGACGGGTCTCCCGAGCCGCCGAGTGCTTTTGAAATTCCGGTAACATATTTTGTTTCCATCCGGATATATTCCATATCTCTAACGTCGGTACCCACATCCTCGGCTGTAATGTATCTGCCTGAAAGTCCGGCAATGAATTTACCGAAAGTTCTAAAGAGGAGTTCGTTTTTTTGAGTTGCGGAATCGCCAAGGATTACTGCATTACCGCCGCCCAAGTTTAAACCAGCCACAGCGGCTTTGTAAGTCATACCTCTCGATAGTCTAAGCACATCTTTGACTGCAGCATCAACACTGCTGTAATTCCACATTCTCGTTCCGCCTATTGCGGGACCTAAAGTAGTATCATGAATTGCTATTATAGCTTTTAATCCCGAAGGTTTGTTAGAACAAAATACAACCTGTTCATGATCGTATTGTTCGAGTACATCAAATTCTAACATAATTTAACTCTCGCAAATTTGAAATTTTCACATTCTATATTGCAAAAATCCAAAATAAAAGTAAACCAATTGTGTCTCTAAATCGATAATAAAATAACTTTTCCCAGCTTATTTTATAGTCAGAGTAAATTCCGGTAGCATCAACATTAAAAAATCTGCACATCTCTAAAACTCGCTGCAAGTGAAAGTCATCTGAAATAATAACTATTTTTTTAATCCCTTTTAATTTTACGAGATCCCTCTTAATAAAACGGATCTGCTCGGATGTAGTTGAGGTATTTTCCTCAATCCAAAGATCATCAGCATCTGCCCCTAATTCGATTAGTAAATTCCTGGCAGCTGCGGCTTCGCTTATTTCACCCGGGGCATTTCCGCCGGTTAATTGAATTTTGTCGAACCTGTTATTTTTATATAAATTGAATGCCTTTTCAATTCGCCCCCTAAAAATAGGACTGGGTTTATTATTGCTCCATACGGCGGCTCCCAAAACAACGGCTGCATCATAATGTTTGTTTTGATTATTTTCACTATTGATCAATAAATGGTAAACAAATGCAAAAATGAATAGCAGTGAGGAAGTAACTACAATAACCCCGAATGATTTCAGATGTACAAAGATTCCTTTTGTAAAAAGATAGTTCCACAACAAACCTATTATATAGATGTGAATTATCTTACTGCCAATCAATAGACCAGCAATCATAATTTTGCGGGATGGATAATTCCAAAGATAAAACTTAGGCAGCGGAATGTTAAAGATAAAAATAATGCAAACTGCTGTAAGCAATGCCAATTGAAAGATTAATAAAACCAATATTCCATAGTAATTACTTACGGTAAGATCTTTTTTCAAAATGTAATTTGCAAACAGGCCGGCTATAACAATTAGTGTAAGAATTAAATTAAATATGTTGCCGAGATTACTAATTGAAAATTCAGAAAATGAAAGGTAGTTCAATTTATACTTGAGGAAATAAGTAAAGAGAAGCTCAACTCCAGCCAGAGCAATCATTATTGCAAATATGATTGATTTATTTTTCAATAATAACTCATAATAAATTCAATTACCCGGATTGATTATGACATGCAACGAATTTTCAGCATATTGATTTGTTACTACCGTTTTTACCCCAAAAACTTTTTGAATATTCTCTTCCGTAAGAACTTTTGTTTTTATATCATCCATAAAAATTTTGCCTTGCCTCATTAAAATTGCTCGGTCGGAATAATAGGCTGAAAGATTCAGATCGTGCGATATTGCTATTGCAGTAAGCCCCTCTTCCCTATTCAATTTCTTAAGCAGATCAAAAAACGCAATTTGATGTTTAATATCCAGGTGAGCGTTAGGTTCATCGAGGAGAATAATTTTCGGCTGCTGCACTAAAGCTCTGGCTAAAAAAGCTCTTTGTGCTTCCCCGCCGGAAACTTCATTAATACCTTTATGCTTGAGATGAGAGATACCAACCAATTCTAATGTATCTTCAACTATGTTATGATCTTCTTCATTTTCAATACCGAACATATCGAGATACGGCGATCTACCCATCATAACTATTTCGTAAACAGAAAATGGAAAGATTGTACAAGTGTCTTGCGGAACAAATGCAATCAAACGAGCAATTTCCCTTACGG
>JAENZU010000377.1 GCA_016841125.1 Melioribacter sp.
AAAATTTCCACGGTAGAAATGCTGAGCCAATTGAAAAGAATTTGGCACCTTTGAAAAACAAATTAATTAAAGATAAAAAATGGTCTTTGGGGATTGCAACCGATGGGGATGCCGACCGGCTTGGAGTTTTGCTGAATGACGGCAGATGGCTCAGTGCACAAATGACAATTTTATTATTGGCGGATTACTTAGTTAATCAAAAAAAATATTCAGGCGATATTGTAAAAACATCTTCCGTGACCGATAAACTCAGATCAAATTTTAATTCTGCAAATGGAAGCGTGATCGATGTTCAAGTAGGATTCAAATATATATGCGAGGAAATGATCAAGCGTGATGTTGCTTTCGGATGCGAAGAAAGCGGCGGATACGGATATAAAGATCATATTCCTGAAAGGGACGGATTACTTTCCGCATTATTGATGATTGAGATGTTAGCAAAATCGGGGCATAAAAAACTATCGGATTATGTAGTTGAAAAAGAAAAAGAGTTTGGTGTTATTTACTACGACCGGATTGATCACAAATATATAAAACCGGACAGATTAGAATTGCTGCCAAATTTATTTGCGGATCCTCCCGAGAATATTGCCCGCTTCCAAGTGGAAAAAATTGAAGAATATTTCAGCAGTCGCGGAATAATAAACGGATTAAAATTTTATATAAAAGGGAGTTCACGCTGGCTCTTATTGAGAGCTTCGGAAACAGAACCATTAATAAGAATTTATGTGGAAGGTGAGAGTAACAAAGAAGTAAATAATATTTTAGATTTTGGATTGAAACTAGTTGAAAAAAGTACTTGAATGAAACGTATAATAAATAAAGAAGAAGCAAAAATCCTTTTGGATGAATTTGGAAGTCAGTTTGCTGTAGTTCAAAATCCTGACTACGTGCATCCCTCATTTGAGTTATACCCGCTTGCTGAAAAATCAAAAGGTGAGCTTGATAGGCTAACTGCTGCGGTAATGGATATGGACGGAACTACCACCACTACAGAAGAACTTTGTATTCACTCATTGGAGTTTATGGTTCGAAAGATGAGCGGCAAGTTACTTCCTGAGCAATGGATAGGGCTGGATTCGAAAGAGGATTACCCCAATATAATCGGTAACAGCACTACAAAACATGTCGAGTATTTAATCAATAAATATGAAAATGCGTTTGTAAAAAATGAAATTATTAATTCGTTTTTGGAAGCGGCTTTGTGGACAGTATTTGTTGGGCAAGACGAATCCAGACGGGAAGAAGTCAAAAATAATTTACGATATTTTGGACTAAGTGCTGTACTAGTTGATAAGCTCACGAAAGAATTAGTTGAAGATGATGTTTACTTGAACCAAAATTTACTGAATTCGATAAGTAAAAAATATCTTCCCAAATTTCCGGAATTTAAATTCAATGATCTTGTAAGAGTTGGAATTGACATCTACTACGCCCGTTACCATCAAATATTGGAAAGGATAAAGCATGGAGAGTCGGAAAAAGTATCGACAGAGATTTTTAATGATGCTAACCGTAGACTGATTGAGCCGATGCCTGCAGTATCCATATTTCTTCCTTTGATAAAAGGTTGGCTCGGTAATGAAGCCGGACGGTTGTCCGACGAGTTGGTAAAATACTACAGAGAAAAAACTGGTAAAGAGTTGTCAACGGTTGAGGCAGAAGGATTGGCTGAAAAGTTGAACATTCTTAGTGCACATTTTCAAGAGCATCCTTCTAAAGTATCTGTCGTTACATCGTCAATCTATTATGAAGCCGAAATTGTACTGGCTGAAGTTTTTAATGTAATGTCATCTCAAATTGCTTCATTCAATTTATCCGATGATTTTAAAACCTTTTTACTTGAAAAGTTTGCCGATCCGCAAAATTACTATGATGCAATTGTGTCCGCTTCCGATTCTAGTGAGATGAGGTTGAAACCACACAGAGATCTTTACAGTATTGCGCTCCATAGATTAGGAATTCCGAAAAATGAATTTAAGAATGTTATTGGATTTGAAGATATCGAAAGCGGCAATGTAGCAATTAGAGCCGCCGGCATTGGATTGGCAGTTGCCGTTCCATTTGCCCAAACCTCAGGTCACAATCTGGAATCTGCTTCCTATATTTGTCACGGCGGATTAGCCGAAGTGATTATTAAACACAATTGTTTTTTGAGATCCTCATAATTATCAATTCTAAATTATCAAATTGCTAAACTGCAATATTTAACAGGAAGTTAAATGAAGAAGAATAAAATTTTTCACGTAATATCAAATACACATTGGGATAGGGAATGGCGTCTCCCCTTTCAGCGTAACCGCCAAATGCTGGTAGATATGATCGATGAGGTCTTAAACATTCTTACTGCAGAGCCGGAGTATAAAGCTTTTCATCTCGATAGTCAGTCTATTGTGCTGCGTGATTATCTCGAAGTGAAACCTCATAAAAAAGATTTGATCAAAAAATTAGTTAAAGAAAATAGACTTCTGATCGGTCCCTGGTATATCCTTCCGGAGGAATTTCAAGTTGGCGGTGAAAATCTTATTCGAAATTTACTGCTCGGTCACAAAGTTTGTAAGGAGTTTGGCGGAGTTTCAAAAATTGGTTACTCACCTTTTTCATGGGGACAAATTTCTCAGCTCCCTCAAATTTACAAAGAGTTTGGTATTGATTTTATAATGTTTTATCGGGGCGTCAATTCACTTGACAGCAAAAAAGCAGAATTTCTTTGGGAGGGTGCTGACGGCACACGTGCTGTATCGTCCAGGTTTTCAACTATGCCCAGATATAATTTCTATTTTTATATTTATCGACCGGTTATTCACAACGAGTCTATTGTTGATGTTGAATATAAATTGAGCAAAGGGGGACAGCCTTTTCATTTTGCCGATATAGAGCAATACGAAGAAGATTATTTTATAACTAAACCGCTTGATAATTATCACGAAGAAAATATTATTCCTCAAGTAAATTCGATAATAAAAGATCAAGCGAATGACTTCACTACCGAGCATGCTATCTGGATGGAAGGTCACGATTCCAGCGGACCTAATGTAAAGACGGTGAGGATAATAAATGACATCAAGCGTTTAATGCCTGAGGTAAATGTAAAACATTCAACTTTAGAAGAATACAGCAAAGCGCTCCTTTCCTCTGTTGATAAAGATAAATTGAAAGTTGTAAAAGGTGAAAGAAGAAGTTCCCAGTATGACAGACGCAGCGGAAACCTTTACGGCTATACCACATCGGCAAGAATGTATTTGAAACAGTTGAATTTTGATGCGGAACGTTGGCTTCAGTTTTACGCAGAACCGTTCAACGTTTTCAGCGGATTGCTTGGCAGAGATATTCAGGATAACTATCCTGAATTAGCATGGAATTTTATCTTACAAAATTCTGCTCACGATTCTATCGGCGGCTGCAGTCTTGATGAGATTCATTTCGATATGGAATGGCGTTATAAGCAGGCAGTGGAGATCTCAAAAGGGATTTTTGAAAGAGCACTTAAACATTTAACCAAACATATCAATACTTCAAATTTCACAAAATCGAATATTGATTCTTCTATTTACATTGTCGGCATTAACCCAAACAATTACAATAGATCGGAAGTGACTGAAGCTGTAATAGATATCCCCAAAGAGTTTGATAAGGGCGGCTTCACTATCGAAGATGAAAATGGGCAGGCATTAGAATGTCAACCGATTGCAGAAGGGGATTACCAACCGGTGCTTGAACAGATGATTGATCGTCCTCTCTATTTAGAAATGCAGCGCTATCATGCATATATCAAATTGGAAGATGTTCCCGGATTCGGGTATAAAACATTTGCTGTAAAACCATCAGAAGAATACTATAACGATTCGAGTGTAATAGGGAAAGAACAGAAATCCGGACTATCATTAGAGAACGAAAACCTTAAAGTAAAGATTAATAAAAACGGTACTTTTAATGTTGAGAATAAGTTGAGCGGATATAAGTTCAGTCAGCTTGGTTATTTTTATGACGAAGGAGAAGCGGGGCACGCCTGGGTTAATATTCCTACTTTACCTATTGTAACAACTTTAAAATCTGAACCTGAGATTTCATTAATTGAAAACGGCAGCCTCTGTGCCGCCATTAGAGTTGCACACAATATCGAAGTTTACGCATCATTGTCTGATCGAAAAGAAGCAAACGAGGTT
>JAENZU010000378.1 GCA_016841125.1 Melioribacter sp.
TATGGGTCTGCGGGGCAATGCTCCTCAAGAAGAAGGGGGGCAAAGAGGAAAACCTCAGCCTGTAAAAGTTGAAGATAAAGTAGGCAGGAACGATCACTGTCCATGCGGCAGCGGTAAAAAGTATAAACACTGTCACGGAAAAATAACTTAACAGAGGTCATAATGAAAAAAGTGGAAGCCGTAATCAGACCGTTCAAATTAGATGAAGTTAAGGAAGCTCTGCTTGAAGAAGGAATTCGGGGTCTGACCATTTCTGAGGTGAGAGGATACGGCAGGCAGAAAGGACACAAAGAAACTTACAGAGGAAGTGAATACCAAATTGAGTTCGTCCCGAAAATTAAAATTGAAATTGTTATTGATGATCCCGACTTAGAAAAAGTAATTGACGCAATATTACGAACCGCAAAAACCGGACAGGTAGGTGACGGCAAAATATTTATTTCCGATGTGCAGGATGTTATTAGAATTCGAACTGACGAATCAGGACCGGAAGCATTATAATGAAATTTAAAACCGCAGACAGACTTAGGTTTTTTCCGCTTATTATTTTATCCGCACTCTTTCTTTCCGCTTGCGGAGTGTACACAGACTTTACACTTTATTTCAATACCTACTTTAATGCATCTAAATTGTTCGAGGAAGCTATTGAGCAGATAGAAGCTGAACAGACTAACATATTTGAATTTAAACAAGGCAGGGTCCCTTCGGGCGCCACACAAAACTTTAATGGCGTTATTGAAAAAGGATCAAAAATTTTAGAGGAAGGTCCCGGGACTGCATACTTTGATGATGCCGTTTACATGATTGGCAGAGCATATTACCATCTTCAGGATTATTCTAAAGCATTAAGAAAGTTTAACGAGCTAGCTCTTCTCAAAGATTCCGACTTGGGTTTGGAAAATGAATTTTGGACTGCTGAAACTGAAATGCAGCTTCGAAATTTTGACGAAGGGTTTGAAATGATGAAGCAGGTTAGAATGAAAGCAATTGAAGCAGAGGAAACTGATTTAGTAAAAAGAACCTTCGCCCGTCAAATTGCACTTTTGATTTATAGAGAAAACTTTATTACTGCCGTCGATCTGCTTAAAGAATTTTTAAAATTTTCGGATGATGATGAGTTAAGCGCCAAAATTGCTTATCAATTGGGGCTTGTCTATATAGACCTTGACGAGGTTCAGAATGCATCGGATGCTTTTACGGAAGTTTCTGAATATTCTCCTGATCCAACAATTGAATTCAACAGTAAACTTGAAAGTGCCAAACTTCAAAAACAGCTCGGAAATATTGAAGAAAGTAAAACCCGGTTAGAAAGCTTAAGAGACGAAAACAAATTTGAAGATAAACTTGATATCATCGATTTGGAAATAGGCAGGATCCAATATGAAGAGGGGAAGCTTGATGAGGCAATGGAAACATTTACCAGGGTAGATACAACATATAAAAATTCACCAAGTTCCGGCGAAGCAAAATTTCTAAAAGGATTTATTTGGGAAGAGGAATATCATGATTATGATAGTGCAAATTTTTATTATTCCAAAGCTCTCAACTCTCAGACAACTCAGGAAATAAAAACCGAAGCTAAAAGCAGATCCGATATTATTAATAAACATTTAAATCTTAAAAAGGAATTGGCTAAAACTGAGCAGCGCTATTTTTACGTGATAGACCCGGAAGTTTTCAGAGATGACTCCCTGGCTTACGAAGCTTACCTAAATAGAGATACGACAAAGCTTAAAGACAGCCTTGGTTTTGCTTACCAGGAATTACTTGAAGAAGAGGCTAAGAATCCGCCGCAAAAACCTTTTAAACCAAATATTAGTGCGGATTCACTAAAGGCTCAGATTTATAGAACCAAATTTGAAATTGGAAACCTATTTTTTACTGAACTAAACGCACCCGATTCTGCCTTTATTTATTACTCAAACATTTTAACTGAGAACGATTCGGTTGACTTTATGCCGAAATTGCTGTTCACCTTAGGGACTTACTATTCAACAATTAGTGATACAACCAAGGCTGACAGTTTATATAGAATTGTTTATGACGACTATAGGTACAATCAGATTGCGAATGAAGCTGCTAAAAAATTAGGATTGGAAGAGATTGACTTCGAAGCGGATCCCGCGAGAGATAAATATCTTGCTGCAGAAGCTGAGTATCTTGATTCGAATTATCAGGCAGCCATGAACGATTTTTATAATATCTATCTAAACTATCCCGATTCGAAATTAGCACCGCGAGCGCTTTATACCGTTGGCTGGATATTGGAAAATGACATTGCCGATACAGATTCTGCCGCCAGCATTTACGATTCTCTTACTACAAAATTCCGTACAACCGAATATGCAAAGGCAGCAATGCCTAAGTTGACCTATTACAAGCAGGAGCGTAGAAGAATTCAGGACTCGATCAAAGCTGAAGAAAAGAGAATTCAAGATTCTGTAATGGCGGCGGAAGAAAAATTCCTGGAAGAAGAAGCAAATAGACTGCGCCCGGTAAACTCAGCCGATTCACTCAATACAAATATGGTGAATCCGGACAGCGCTGCAATTCAACCAGATTCTCTCATGCAGCCGAATCCCCCTCCGGCTATTATTGAGGAACCACAGGATACCAGTGCAACGGAATTACCAAAAAATCCTGATACTCCCGATTACCCAGGTGGTAAACTAGCTCCAAAGTAAACTGTTCTTCAAAAACTATCGAAAGGCAGTTCAATTGAAACGTCGCGAAGTTTTAAATATAATTGACGAAGGTGAAAACCTTTCAGTTGAATTCAAACAAAGATTTTCATCCCACGAAAAAATTGCCAAAGAGATGATTGCCTTTGCAAATACTAAAGGCGGTGTAATTCTTTTCGGGGTTGACGACGACGGCTCAATATACGGTGTTGAAAGCGAGAAAGGGGAAGCCGAATTAATTAAAGAGTCTGCCGAACAATTCTGTGAACCTCCCGTACCTTACAAAATCCATTTTTTTGAAATTGAAAATAAAGAAATTGTTATTGTTGAAATTAAGGAATCAGATGATAAACCTCATCGGATTCAGGATTATCTTCCTCAACTGGATATTAGGCAAGCCAGTGTTTATGTCAGAATAAACGATAAGAGTGTATTAGCGAGCAAGGAAATGATCAAGATTCTTCAGGTAAACACTTCGGGTAAGGGTCTTGAAAAATATCAGGTAGGCAAAAATGAAAAAATTGTTTTTGATTATTTGGATAAAAATGAAGTGATAACTGTTAAGGATTTGAGCAGTATTGCAAATATTTCCGACAGACGCGCATCACGCACATTGATTAAACTTGTAAGGGCAAATTTGTTAATGATTCATACAAAAGATAACGGTGAAAATTTTTTCTCCTACTCGGGCTGACTGATCTGTAAATCGAATATTTTACGCATTTCAAAGATCGCTACACCGTAAGCTACGGCAACATTCAAAGACTGTTTAATTCCATACTGCGGTATTTCAATTGATAGATCACACATGTCAATCAAATCTTGTGAAACGCCGGTTATCTCATTACCTACCAGCAGACATATCGGGAAATCCGCCGGCTGCAAATTGTAATGCGGAACACTCTTATTTGTTTGTTCCAAGGCGCAGATTTTCACTCCTTCTTTTTTCAGCTTTGTTACAATTTCCTTCGGGTCGCTAACATATTCCCACGCAACACTTTCTGTAGAACCTAATGCTGTTTTCAGAATTTCTTTTTTGGGAGGATGAGGTGTGTATCCGCACAAATAAAGTTTCTCTATCATTGCACCGTCGGAAGTACGGAATATTGAACCGACATTATAATTGCTTCTAATACTGTTTAAAATTACATACACAGGAAGTTTGTTTACCGTATCTAATGTATCTAACGTGCTTCTATTTTGAGAAATTTCATTATGACTTAGTTTTTTCATAATCAATATTTCGAAGTTAATTTTAGTCCAATTATTCCAATCACGATAATCATAATAAAAATGATTCTGGCAGCTTCCTTCGGCTCATCAAAAAAGAAGATGCCGTAGATTGCAGTTCCGACAGCGCCAATGCCGGTCCATACTGCATATGCTGTTCCAATCGGACGTTCTTTAACACCCATTGCCAGGCAAACGTAGCTTAGTATTTTTGTACTTACCGTACAGATACTGGCTTTAAAATTTGTTAAACC
>JAENZU010000379.1 GCA_016841125.1 Melioribacter sp.
TAGCAAGAGCACTAGGGAGAAAATTTGTAAGAATAAGTTTAGGCGGCGTTAGAGACGAAGCAGAAATAAGAGGGCATCGCAGAACTTACATCGGCTCAATGCCGGGTAAAATTGTTCAATCTATGAAGCGTGCCGGCACGATAAACCCGGTTATGCTGCTTGATGAAATTGATAAAATGAGCATGGATTTTAGAGGTGACCCATCATCCGCAATGCTTGAGGTGTTGGATCCCGAACAGAACCACACTTTTTCCGATCATTACCTTGATGTAGATTATGATTTATCTCAGGTAATGTTCATAACCACCGCTAATGTTAGATATAATATTCCGCTTCCTTTGCAGGACAGAATGGAAATAATAGAACTGCCGGGATATCTTGAACATGAAAAATCTGAAATTGCTAAACGGCATATTATTCCCAAACAAATTTCAGCACACGGACTGGATAAATACAATATCTCATTCGAAGATACTTCGCTGCTTAAAATAATTAATGAGTACACACGTGAAGCAGGTGTTAGAAATCTCGAAAGAGAAATTGCATCAGTTTTGCGCAAAACCGCAAAAGAAATTGTATTAGAACAAGCGCTGAAAAATTCGAAAAGTAAAAAAACAAAAACATTTTCTCTAACTCCTGTAAAGATAGAGTCCTTTTTAGGAGTGCCGAAATTCCGCAAACAAATGGCAGAAAAAGAATCTCGGGTGGGAAGCGTAACCGGATTAGCCTGGACAAGTGTCGGCGGTGAAATTTTAAATGTGGACGCGACTGTAATGAATGGACCTGAAAAACTTACCCTTACCGGTCAACTCGGTAATGTAATGAAAGAGTCCGCACAGGCTGCATTGAGCTACATTAGGGCTAATGCAGAATTATATGGACTTGCAGCAAATTTCTCTAAAGGAAAGGAAGTTCATGTTCATCTACCTGAAGGTGCTATTCCGAAAGATGGTCCGTCTGCCGGAATTGCATTAGTAATGGCAATGTATTCGGCATTCAGCGGTAAACCTGCCAAAAGCGAAGTTGCAATGACGGGTGAAATCACTCTTAGAGGCAATGTACTAGCAATCGGCGGATTAAACGAGAAGCTTCTGGCCGCAAGAAGAAGCGGAATAAAAGTGGTTTTAATTCCAAAAGATAATGAGAAAGATCTTGTGGAAATTAAACCTGAAGTGCGGGAAGGTTTGGAAATCATACCTGTCGAAACAATAAGCGAAGCTATGCCTAAGGTTTTTACACAATTGAAAAAACCTACTGCTAAGAAACCAGTAAGTAGAAAGTCTAAAAAATAATGTCTGTAGAAATAAAAATAAACTTTGATTATTCGTAATCGGAGATTTACAAATCTCTGATTCCTCAACTAGATTCGCTTATTTCAGAATCTGAACCGATTATCACCGGGCTTTCAAATTTGACTGCCGCTTTGAAAGAAGCCTTTCAAAAAATTAGCTGGGTCGGTTTCTATTTTCAAAAAGATGCTAAACTGTTTCTTGGTCCATTTCAGGGAAAAACTGCTTGCACGGTCATTAGTTTAGGTTCCGGCGTATGCGGAACTTCCGCCAAAAATAAAGAAACTATTATAGTTGAAGATGTTAATAATTTCGTTGGTCATATTGCCTGCGACAGCGGTTCCCGATCAGAAATTGTAATTCCCATTATCCAAAATGATAAAGTGGTAGGAGTTCTTGATTTAGATAGCTACAATTTGTCGGCATTTAACCAAAATGATCAGAACTATTTGGAGCAAATTGCAGCATTATTGACTAACAAATTTGATTTTTCAGAATTAAGTATTTTTTAAATTGAGGAAGTAATGAGCTATTTAGTAACAGCGCGTAAATGGCGTCCACAGAAATTTTCTGAAGTTGTAGGTCAAGATCATGTAACTCAGACCATCAAAAATGCAATAGTTAATAACCGAATTGCTCATGCATTTATCTTTGCCGGACCGCGCGGTGTAGGTAAGACCACAACAGCCCGTATCTTAGCCAAATCATTAAATTGCCTGAATCCAAAAGATGGTGAACCATGTAACGTCTGTGAACTTTGTGTTTCATTCGCAAATTCACAATCATTTGATATTATTGAAATTGACGGCGCCTCAAATAGAAGAATTGAAGAAGTACGGCAGTTAAGAGAATCCGTAAAGTACGCTCCCACTAAAGGAAAATATAAGGTTTATATTGTGGATGAGGTCCACATGCTGACGAACGAATCTTTCAACGCATTTCTTAAAACTCTCGAAGAACCGCCTGAACATACTATCTTTATTTTTGCAACCACCGATATACACAAGGTGCCTTTAACAATTATTTCACGCTGCCAAAGATTCGATTTCAGACGGATTGAAATTTCTGACATTAAAAATCACCTATTGAAAATTGCCGAAGCGGAAAATTTATCAATCGATGATCAATCACTAACTGTTATATCTAAGAAAGCAGATGGTGCGTTAAGGGATGCCCAAAGTTTATTTGATCAAGTGATAGCATTTTGCGGAAATTCCATTGAGATAAAAATAGTAGCTGAAATGCTTAATATGATTGATGAGGAAATCTATTTTGATTTATCCGAAGCTATGCTGGTGAAAGATTTTGGGGCAGCTTTTAAAGTTAGTCAACGAATATATAATAACGGCTGGAATTTCATTGATTTCCTCGACGGATTAGTTGAGCATTTTAGGAATGTACTCACAGTTGTTATTAGAAAAGATACTTCCTTAATTGACTGGGCGGAAGTTTTCAAAGATAGATATTTGTCATATTCTAATCGTTTTTCTGAGGGCGATCTTCTTAGAATACTTTCTTATTTGAATAAGACATCCTATGAAATAAAAAACACTCAAAATCAAAAATTAAAAATTGAAATTGCTCTCGCTCATTTAATAGGTTTCGAAAAATCAGCGGTATTATCAAATCTTATTAAAAAGATAGAAGAAATTCCGGATACAGCGGTTTCACCGCAAAGATTATCACAAGATCCAGTACCTGAAAAAAAAAATGAAATTTTAGAAAATCCCCCTCCAAAACAAAAAGAAGTAGAATCACAGCCCCCGCCAAAGAATAAAGAAATACCCACCCCGGAATTAGACAAATCTGTTTTAACGATTGACATTGTAAAATCCAGGTGGTCAAAATTTTGTTTAACTATCCAAACTGAAAAATTATTATTGGGAGGATGCATTACAACATCCAAACCAATTTCACTAAATGATAATGTAGTTACAATTGGAGTTGAATCGAAAGAAGCTGCGACAACGCTAAAAAATGATGTGAAATATCTTGCAGAAAAAGCATTGGAAATATTCGGGTTTAAATTAAAGTTTGAATACCAAATTATTTCCAGTATAAATAATCATCATTTTGGAGACAAAAGTAATTCTAATCAAGACCCTGATTCTGTTTTAGTGAAAGCTTTAAAAGAAAAATTAGATGTTCGTGAAATTACCTAGTTAGGAATTTCTGAACACAATGGTTTCTAAAAATGACGTTTGAACAATTCTATTTTAATAGCTCATTATTAATAACGAACTGCAATCAATTATTTAGGTACTAGAAGTATTTTTGAAGGGCATAAAAAAAACCCTCAATCTAAAAAGAAAGAGGGTTAAAAATAAAATCCTGGCAGTTTCCTACTCTCCCACACACCTGCGCATGCAGTACCATCGGCGTTTACGGACTTAACTACTCTGTTCGAAATGGGAAGAGGTGTGACCCCGTAGCTATAACCACCAGAAAACTTTTACCTCGTAAAACGAGATTAAACAATAAAAATTAAAGATTGAAAGAGCACTGAGTTTTCCGAAGCATTAATTTTAATAAAATGGTTAAGCCTCACGACTTATTAGTACTGCTCAGCTAAATATGTTACCATACTTACACTTGCAGCCTATCAACCTTGTAATCTCCAAGGAGTCTTTAGTGTCTTACGACAGGGATACCTAATCTTGAAGTGTGCTTCGCACTTAGATGCTTTCAGCGCTTATCACTGCCGAACGTAGCTACCCAACCATGCCGCTGGCGCGACAATTGGTACACTAGAGGTTCGTTCACCTCGGTCCTCTCGTACTAGAGGCGAATCTTCTCAAGTATCCTGCGCCCGCATAGGATAGGGACCGAACTGTCTCACGACGTTCTGAACCCAGCTCACGTACCGCTTT
>JAENZU010000380.1 GCA_016841125.1 Melioribacter sp.
TAAGGAAAATTCATACTCATGGCGTAAACTGATAGATTCCGGCGCTCTAATCTGTAATGGCACCGATGCCCCCGTTGAGAATGTTGATCCTCTTAAAAGTTACTACTCTTCGGTGACCCGTAAACTTTCCGACGGCAGAACATTTTATCCTGAACAGGCGATGACACGCAAGGAAGCGCTTCAGTCGTACACAATCAATGGAGCTTATGCAGCATTCGAAGAAAACATCAAAGGAAGTTTGAAACCCGGTAAACTTGCGGACATTGTTGTTCTATCTAATAATATACTTGAAACCGGGGAAGATGAATTGTTAAACACAAATGTTCTTTACACAATTGTCGGCGGTAAAATACTTTATCAAAAGAGAGACTAGAAATGAGTAAAGAAAAACAATATAAATTCACTGCCGAGCTTAAAGAAGGTAAAAGAGGCGGAGTTGGAATTCAAATTCCGTTCAATGTTGAAAAAGAGTTTGGAACGAAAGGGCAAGTAAAGGTGAAAGCAACATTTGATGGAAAGCCCTACCGTGGTTCGATAGCCCCATTGGGAGAGGGGGTGCATTTTATCGGTGTCTATAAATCGATTAGGAAGGCAATCGGAAAAACGTCCGGAGACAAAGTTAAAGTTACTATAGAAAAAGATACCGAACCCCGAACAGTTGATGTCCCCGGGGATTTTCAAAATGAATTAAATAAAAATCAAAAAGCAAAAGAGATTTTTAATAATTTTGCATACACACATAAAAAAGAATATGTCCGCTGGATAGAAGAAGCGAAGAAACAGGAAACCCGCAAAAGGCGCTTATTAAAGGCGGTCGAAATGATAGCCGGCGGTAAAAAGTATTCATGATTTTAATTAGGAAATAAAATGAAAATTGAAGTTTCAAATGGCGAGTTAGTTGATAAGGTTTCTATCCTCTCAATCAAATTGGAGAAAATTAAATCGGAAGAGAAGCTTTCTAACATAAAAAAAGAATATGATCTGCTTGTAAAATATATGAATGAACTTGGGATTAACGAATCATCATCCGAGTACCGGGAGTTGATAAAAGTCAATACCGAACTTTGGGAAATTGAAGATAAGATTAGAATTAAAGAAGCCAACAAAGAATTCGACGATGAGTTTATTCAACTGGCACGCTCGGTCTATTTCCAAAATGACAAACGCTTTGAGATCAAGAAGCGTATAAACCAATTAACCAAATCGCATCTTGCAGAAGAGAAAGAATACGTAAAGTATAAATGATCAATTCAATCAAAACGGAAGAACATATAAAATTACAGAATGCGGTAATTCAAAATGTTGCACTTCCGGGTTTGAAAGATTATCAAAATTTATATATCAAACGCGAGGACTTGATACACCCCGCAATATCGGGCAATAAGTGGTATAAGCTTAAATACAATTTAGTTGAAGCAGAGAGACAAGGGTTCAGCACACTTCTTACTTTCGGCGGAGCTTATTCGAATCACATTTATGCAGTTGCCGCCGCCGGTAATTTATTTGGTTTTAAAACTATCGGAATAATACGCGGGGAGGAACACCTGCCGTTAAATCCAACTTTGGACTTTGCATCAAACAACGGTATGGAGCTGCACTATGTTCGGAGATCAGAATATCGGCGTAAGAGTTATCCTGAGTTTTTAGAAAAATTAAAATCTAAATTTGGGGATGTTTACATTATACCCGAGGGAGGTTCGAATGATCTTGCCGTAAAAGGTGCCTCCGAAATAATTGAGAATATCAATTTCGATTTCGACTTGATCACATTGCCCTGCGGTACCGGCGGAACTCTTGCCGGCATAATTGCCGGATTAAAAGGGGAAAAACAAGCTCTCGGTTTTTCCGTGTTAAAAGGCGGATCTTTTTTGATCAACAATGTGAAAGAGCATTTGATCTCTGCAAAATCAGAAGTTTATGATAATTGGAGCATCATTCTCGATTACCACTTCGGCGGTTATGCGAAAATCTCTAAGGAGTTAATAGAGTTTATCAACGAGTTCGAGGTGATCAACGGAATTCAATTAGACCCCGTTTATACCGGCAAAATGATGTTCGGATTAGCAGATATGATTAAAAAAAAATTGTTGGATTCTACAAAAATCATTCTTTCAATTCACACCGGAGGACTTCAAGGTGTTGAGGGAATGGAGCCTCAAATTCAAAAATTATTGGCAAAATAGTTTTTTCTTTGTTAAAATAAGACTTCTCATATAATTAAAAGGTGTTATGCAAAACTTAGATAAAAGTTCGGTTATCGGAATACTTGGCGCAGGCACAATGGGCAGCGGTATTGCTCAAGTCGCTGCGACAAATGGTCATAAGGTAATTCTGTATGATATAAATAAAGAGGCTGTTGAGTCAGCCCGCAACTCCCTCGTTTCCCTTTACGTTAAACTTGTGGAGAAAGGTAAATACAGCCGGGAAGAAGCTGATGATATTTTATCTAAAATAAATTACTCCGATTCTTTCGATAAAGATCTTGAGTGCGACTTTTTTATTGAAGCCGTTGTTGAAGACTTAGAATTGAAACATGAAGTATTTTCCAGTCTGGACGAACTGACCCCGCCGACAACAATTCTCGCAACAAACACCTCTTCTATTCCGATCACTGCAATTGCTTCGGCATGTAAGCATCCCGAAAGAGTTATCGGGACTCACTTTTTTAATCCCGCCCCGTTGATGAGTTTAGTTGAAATTGTTCCGGGAATCTTAACTTCAAACAGTACAATTGATGTTGCTAAATCATTGATGGCGGAGTGGGGTAAAACCTCGGTGATAGCGAAGGATACTCCGGGCTTTGTTGTTAATCGTGTTGCCCGCCCATTCTATGGTGAAGCCCTGAGAATTCTTGATGAAGGAATTGCAAATATTGCAGCCATTGATTCTGCGATGAAAGATATCGGGAAATTTAAGATGGGTCCTTTTGAATTGATGGACTTAATAGGAAACGATGTGAACTTCAAAGTGACCAAAACAGTTTTTGAATCTTTCTATTACGATCCGCGGTACAAACCATCATTCACCCAGCGGAGATTAGTAGAAGCCGGTTTGCTCGGGAAGAAATCGGGGAGAGGATTTTATAATTACGATGATCAATCTGTAAACCCCAAGCCCTCTGATGATGAAAATCTGAAAATCGAAATATTCTTTAGAATTTTATCGATGCTAATAAATGAAGCCGCTGATGCGGTATTTATGAATGTTGCATCTGTGGAAGATGTTGATCTTGCAATGACCAAAGGGACTAATTATCCCAAAGGTCTACTCCAGTGGGCAGATGAAATCGGAATTGAAAAAGTTGTTAAGCGTATGTCGATGCTGCATGAAACATATGCAGAGGACCGCTACCGTGTAAGTCCGCTATTAAATAAAATGTTAAAAGAAAAAAAGAAATTTTATGAATGATCAGGAGAAAGCAGAAAAAATTGTAAACGGAATGCTGGAAAAAGATGAATTCAGCAGGTGGCTCGGGATTGAAGTAATTGAAGTTAAACCGGGATATTCAAAATTGAAAATGAAAATCCGCAAAGATATGCTGAATGGATTCGATATTTGTCACGGTGGTATTACATTTTCTTTGGCGGATAGTGCACTGGCTTTTGCATCCAACGGTTATGGTAATATTGCTGTTGCTCTTGAAACATCGATTGCGTTTTCGAATAAAGTGATTGAAGGTGACACACTAACTGCTACCGCCGAAGAGCAAAGCAGGAACCGTAAAACTGCAGTTTATAATGTTATTGTAAGTAATCAAAATAATGAAAAAGTCGGCATCTTCAGAGGAACTGTTTATATAACTAAAAAGGAATTTTAACTCAGCGCTCTTTGCGAATAACTTTGCGATCTCTGCGTGAACCTTTTTGTAATTTGGTCTCGCATATAAATTTGTAAAATAATCCACGCAGAGACCGCGGAGGAGTAAAATATCGCAGAGAAATAATTTTAATCATATGAAACACATAACGAGTTTTTAAACATGAAACATATTTCAGAAGCATATATCATTGATGCAATTAGAACACCTATCGGGAAATTAGGCGGAATGCTGTCCTCCACTAGAGCAGACGATCTGGCGGCGTTGACTATCAAAGAAATCATTACTCGTAATCCCAATGCAGATCCCTCTGCTATTGAAGATGTGATATTCGGCTG
>JAENZU010000381.1 GCA_016841125.1 Melioribacter sp.
GAAGTTGGTGATGGGAATTTAATTATAAGTGAGTGAATTCGATAGACTTAATAAATATTTATCTGTTAGAAAATCGAATTAGAGAAACAGTAATTTTATTCTTAAGTTAGTTCTTGAAATCGGATAGCATTAGTTACATTAGATGGATTTTCTCTTGCATCAGAACATCTTTAAAAATATCTATTCTCTTCTTTCCAAAAGAACGAATCTTGTAATAGAGCGGGCAAAGTTAACCGAACACACTTTTATGATAATCGTTGCAATTATCATTGGAATTCTATCCGGGTTTGCTGCCATCGGCATCAGATTTTTAATTGAGGAGATTTCCATTCTCTCATTCGGCGGCGGTATTTCAATTTTGGAAAGTATAATGAGCTCGTCTTGGTATGTAATAGTTTTAGCCCCTATTATCGGCGGGTTGATTGTTGGACCATTAATTTATTTTTTCGCGCCCGAAGCCAAGGGTCACGGCGTACCTGAAGTAATGCAGGCGATACTGCTTAAAGGCGGCAAAATAAGGCCGAGAGTGGCTTTTATTAAAGCTATAGCATCTGCAATAACAATTGGTACCGGGGGATCGGTCGGAAGAGAGGGTCCCATTATTCAGATCGGCTCAAGTCTAGGTTCTACAGTTGGTCAATTTTTTAAGATACCCAGCAAAAGATTAAAAACGCTTGTCGGATGCGGTGCGGCTGCAGGGATTGCCGCAGCATTTAATGCTCCAATTGCGGGCGCACTATTTGCGGTAGAAATAATTCTAATGGACTTTGCCGTAGCACAATTTTCGCCTATTGTAATTTCATCGGTTATGGCAACAGTCATATCTCACTACTTCGAAGGAAACTTCGCAGCGTTTAAAGTGCCCGCATATCAGTTGGTATCGCCTGTGGAAATTTCTTTCTATTTTGTGCTGGGGGCTCTAAGCGGTATTGTATCTTATGCTTTTATTAAAGCCCTTTATTATTCGGAAGATCTTTTTGACAACCGGCTTAAAATTCCCGAATACTTAAAACCTGTTATCGGCGGTGCAGGTATTGGTTTGACTGCATTGATTTTTCCACAGATTATGGGTGTCGGTTACGATACGATAAATACTGCGATACACAGCGACATGATCTGGTCACTCGCACTCGGACTTATCTTTCTTAAAATATTTGCCACTTCATTAACACTCGGCTCCGGCGGTTCCGGCGGTATTTTTGCGCCATCCCTATTTATGGGAGCTATGCTCGGAGCCTTTTTCGGATACTTTGTTCATTGGGTGTTTCCAGATATTACCGCCTCTCCCGGGGCTTATGCTCTTGTGGCAATGGGCGGACTAGTTGCAGGCACAACACGTGCTCCAATTACTGCCATTATCATCGTATTTGAACTGACTAAAGACTATAATATAATTTTACCGTTGATGATAACATGTATCATCAGCACAATACTATCATCTAAATTGTCCCGAGAATCTATTTATACGCTAAAGCTGCTGCTTAGAAATATTACAATAAAAGAGGGTACTGAAATTAATATTATGGAATCGATTTTTGTTAAAGATGTCTATACAAAAAATTTCGATTCAATTTTAGCTTCAGATAATTTTAATCAAGTGGTGAATAAAGTTATTCGCGGCAAGGGACCGGAATTCCCGGTTATAGATTCTGATAATAAAATTGTAGGAATGATTTCCATTCATGATATAAAGGACTACTTGTTCGAAAAAGATTCTTTGGAAGGGCTATTAATAGCTGGGGATCTTGCCAGCAATGCGTTTGGCACTGTGCTAACAGACGATAACTGCCGTAATACATTGGACAAAATGGCTCGCTATGATCTTGAAGGATTGCCGGTTGTAGAATCTGAAAATGACAGCAGCATTATAGGAATGATTTGGAGAAAGGATATTCAGGATTCCTATCAAAAAGAAATTGAACGAAGAGATATCACCTCTAGTTTGGCAAGCAGTATAACAATGAAAGAAGATGATACCAGCGTTCATTTTATGGAAGGATATTCCATCGCTGAAATTGAAGTGCCCAATTCTTTTGTCGGAAAATCAATAAAAGAGCTTCACATTCGTGTGCAGTTCGGCGTTGATGTTCTTTCTATTAAAAGAAAAGATTCAAGAGGCGACGAAGTTCTCAAGCTGATACCGAAAGCAGATTACAAATTTGAGAAAGATGACAAGCTGGTTGTTGCCGGGGAAATAAGAAATATTAATGTTTTGAAAAATTTCGAATAATAGCTGATTTAAAATTCAGCGGGCACACTTACTAATTTACCTACTTTTTATCTAATTCCGGAAACGGACTATTCCATTGCCAGCCGGATTTTCCGGTTTTGCGGTAATGTTCCAATCGTCGTATTGTCATCTCGGCAAATATTGGATCAATGTCAAAACAGTAGCATGTGCGGTCGGTTTTTTCGGATGCAATTAGAGTTGTTCCGCTGTGGGCGAACATATCCAGCACAACATCATTTTTTTCACTGCTCGAAAGTATTATTCTTTCAATAGACTTCAATGGTTTCTGTGCGTAAGCACCGGGAACATTTTCTTCCATCCTGTAAAACACTTGCTGTATGTCAACCCAAACATTACCCGGACGTATATTGTTTGATCTGCTCCTCTCAATGTTCTCTGTTCTTTTACCATTTACATTTTTGTAATAACCGCGCAGTAATTTGGGTATGTCAGTATAAAGCACATTAAAATTCGGATTGCCCTTGATGTAATAAAGAAGTTCTTGTCTTACTGCCATCCAATTCTTTTGAGTTCCGTAACCCCGCTGATTTCTCATTGTTATCAAACTTCGGGATTTTAATTCTGTGTATTCCCTCATTGAAATTATGAATTCAGCAAATGGCTGAAATCCGTCATTCTGATCCGCGCCCATCCAGACGTACAAAGATGAATTTTCGCCCATCACTTCGAGAGCATTGCTAATCCACTTTTGCGAAAAGTTTATATAATTTTTGGTTTTAATTTTAGAGAGAGCTTTAGAATTAAGATTTCCAACAATTACATTATAGGGGGGATCATTAATTACTAGCGTTGTTTTCCTATCTTCGAATAAATTTTGAATATCATCTTTTTTTACTGCGTCCAGCACACCTATTTTATGCCCTTTTACCGGGTCTATCCAAACATCACCTTTTTTTAGTCTGCAGAATTTTAAGATCGATTTTCTCAGCTCAGGGTTAGAGTCGAGCCGTTTCAATTGTTCGGAAAAATTGATTTTTTGTTTTGGTTTTTTCAAGGGCATTGTCTGTGTTAATTATTCATCGCAATATATCGAAATTCGCTTTCTTGAAAAAGACTGGAAAGAAAGTGATGAGTTTATCATTCTTAATTGTTAGTTTAGTTCTCTTCAAATTAGTGATTTAACATTATAGTATTTTGATCTGTGAAAGAAAAATTAACATTCGGCAAAATTTATAAATTCTGGTACCCGCTAGCAGCAACTTGGTTGATGATGTCTGTTGAGGGTCCTTTCTTATCTGCCATAATTGCAAGAATGGCGGAACCTAAGTTTAATCTTGCCGCATACGGTGTTGCATTTTCTTTTGCATTAATTATTGAGGCTCCGGTTATAATGATGATGAGCGCTTCAACAGCGTTAGTTGAAGACGAAAGCACATTCAAAAAACTTAGGAACTTTACTTACTTTACAAATGCAGCAATAACCTTTGTTATGCTGATCTTTATCATTCCTCCAATATTTTATTTCATTGCCGAGGACCTGATAAACCTACCGCATGAGGTTGCAAAATTAACTCACATAGCCACAATTATTTTACTGCCGTGGCCCGGTGCAATCGGATACCGAAGATTTTATCAGGGTATTTTAATCAGAGGTAATTTAACCAAAAGAGTTGCTTACGGAACGGTAATACGTCTTTGCTCAATGTCTTTAACAGCATTGATATTATATTTTTTCACAAATGTAGATGGGGTTATTGTCGGGGCTTCAGCTTTGTCGATGGGAGTAATTGCCGAAGGTTTGACAAGTAAACTAATGGCACTGGGAATTTTGAAGAAATTAAAAAATGAATCTAAAAATTTAAGTTATAGAGAGATATACGATTTTTATTACCCGCTTGCTCTAACCTCCCTTCTATCTTTGGGAGTTCATCCGCTTGTAACATTTTTTGTAGGACAGTCGC
>JAENZU010000382.1 GCA_016841125.1 Melioribacter sp.
ATTGGACTAGCCCTATGAAAAAAATTTTGTTGTTCATCTTCGCTTTGAGTAGTTTTCAAATCGCTCAAGAGCTCGATGCGACTGTCAGCGTTAACGTGGAGCAATTGCCCAATGCATCAAAAGAAAGATTAAATAACTTTCAAAAAGATATTGAAGTTTACCTAAACAATAATAAATTTTCGGGCAGTGCTTGGGACGGACCAAAGGTAAAATGCAATTTTAATATTTTCTTCACAAGCGGCTCCGATCAATTAACTTATTCGGCGCAGGTTGTTATTACAAGCCAAAGACCAATTTATGATTCACAAAGTAATTCGCTAATGTTGAGTATTATGGATCCAAAATGGAATTTTAATTATGAAGAAGGGAAGGCACTATACTTTATTCCTGCCGAGTTCAATTCACTTACCAGCTTTCTCGATTACTATTCGCTGCTGATTATCGGCTATGATTTTGATTCTTACGGACCGGATGCATTTGCGGGTACTGAATTTTACAATAAAGCTCTGGATATTGCGCTAAGGGGTGCCGGCAGCCGGAGTAAAGAGGGATGGCAAGCTGAAAGCTCATCATATAACCGAAGGGGATTGATTGAAGATTTACTGAATGTTAATTTTAATCAATTCCGCCAGGATTTTATGGATTATCATTACAACGGGTTAGACCTTTTTTCAAAGAGAAAAAAATATGCGCAGGATAATATGGCAAAACTCATTTATAATCTTGCTGAAAAGAAAGATAAGCTAAGTGCGCGCAGTGTGTTATTAAAAGTGTTTTTTGATGCCAAAGCGGGTGAGATTGTGGACTATTTGAAAGATTATAAAGATATGCAGATTTTTGAAGTATTGAAAAAATTGGATCCCGGCAATATTTCTAAGTACGATACTGTGATTGAGTATTAGACTGCATTTGCCCGGATGCGTTAATATGAAATCCGCAACTCCTGTTTTCAAAAATTCTGTATTAGGTTATTAACTCAATTTCAAAATTGTGAGTCATCTAAAATTGCAGCTTTGATACAGACTTATTTAATTAATTCTATGTCTGTAATAAAATCGCCTTGCTGAATCAAATCGACTGTTTCTATTCCGCTTATAACTTCACCAAAATTTGTATAGTTGCCATCGAGGTGAGGGTAAAAATTGTGCATTACAAACCATTGTGAACCTTCGGTATCTTTGCCGGCACTAGCCATCCCAACAGCGTTCCGTTTAAATGGTAGTGAAGAAAATTCGGATATGATCTCAAACCCGGGACCACTCCATCCTGTGCCGGTAGGGTCGCCGGTCTGAATAACAAAATTCGGAACAACCCTATGGAAAATTAAGTTATCGAAATAACCTTCCGAAGCCAATTTCAAAAAATTACCGACAGTAATTGGGGCATAACCGTTATTAAGTTTTATTGTGAAGCTGCCCCTATTTGTATTTACCTGTACCTTTTTAAATGCGAACGCAAATTCCCAAATTGCATCAAACAAACTATCATTGCGGGATGTAATTTCCGCATGCCCGCTAATCTGTTCATTAGCAAATTTTCTTACCGAGTTTAGCTCCGATGTTTTCATCATTGCAAATATCTGCTGTGCGAAATCTTCACCAATATTTTTGGATAAAGCACCAAGCATAAAAAGGGCTTCCGAAAAGTTTGCATCGTTTAAATTTCGCAGAACTTGTTCAAAAACTATCTGCTGTAGAATGGCTGAATTTGCAGCTATATAATTAGTATCTAAACCAAGTGCAGTAACAGCCATTACATGAGGGTAATTAGAATTTAAAAAAGTATTAACCGCCATTTGATAATTTGCTTTGTTTCTCAAACTGTCTTGAAGGGTCATAAGAGTTTGTGCTGCAAAGTGAAGATCCGATTCTTCCAAATCCGGAATTTCATTTTGTAAATACTCAAAAACAAAATCTGTGCTGAATTTATTATCGGTTAGAGCTTCGAACTGGTGACGGAATAAAATATCATCTTTATACTGCTCGAAAAAATTCTCCGGGTTTTCATCGAGCAGATTGATAATTGATATAAAAACTTCTCCGCGCACATTGTTTGATAAATCTGAATCGGGGATCAACTCATTTAAATATACCAGCAAAGTATCTTTGAGTGATTTGTCTACCTTTAATTGCCTTACCGATATTGCGGCTTGTACCGCGGCGTTTGGGTTTTTATCTAAAATTAAATCTGCAAATTTAAACAAGTTCGTTTCTGTAGTGAAATTATATTTGACATAAGTTCTAATAAATTCGGTCCTAATTTTCCAATCGGGATTTTTAATTAGTTTATCAAAAAGTTTTTGATCTGCCGGAACCGCTGACATTTTTCTTAAGCAGCCGAGCGTGTATTCAACAATTGGATAAGTTTCGCTTGATTTTTTAGTCGCCAATATTTCAGTCAATGGATCTTTAAATATTGCCGGAGGTTCCATTCTGTAAAGTGCATAAAGTGCATCGAATAATCTTTGATCATCGCCGGAGTTTAATTCGCTGAGCAAACATTTATTAACTAAGCTGCTGTCCGTTTTTATTCCTCTTAAATAGGAATTGACCAGCAGAAGTGAGATCCCGTTTGGTAATTTATTTTTGTCGGAAAGTTTCTCACTTAAGATTTCAGAAAGTTTAAGAGAGTCGACAATTTTGCCGAGTGAATTATAGATCACTCTGGATTTATTGGACGCAGCCTTCTCCAGCAAATAAGTTTCACTTAATTTGGATGGACCTAGCTTACCGAGAGTAAATGCAATCTGATCACCAAATTTCGAATAGTCAAGTTTGATTACATCTTTTACAAATGAAGTGTCATCGCTGTTAGCAAGGCAAAGCAATCCCGCGGTAACTTTTTCTTTATCACCGGCAGAAAGGTAGCCGGAAATCAAATCCTTGTCAAAAGTGCGGTGGTATATAGTTCTTACAAGGTTAGTATCTTTTGATGTAAACTGACCGTAGATAATTGAATTGAAAAAAAATATGATCACTAAAAAAAAATATTTGGACGAATTACTTAATTGGTTTTTCATATATCCTGTATGTTTTGTAAACATGTGCGTTCATTGCCTCGGCACCCCTGTTCATCATATCATTGTCTTCCAACACCCAGCTAGCTTCACCCAACAGTATTCCGATCTCTGCTGCGCGTTTTGTAATCTCATAGTAGAATACTCCGTCCAAACCTTTCTTTTGATATTCGGGAATAATGCCTAATGTAATTATTCTAGCCCACGGAATTTTTCTTTTCATTGTAAACATTTTTATCCAATTGAATGGGAGTAGTCTTCCGTTCATCTCTTTAAAAATAAAATTATAGTCGGGCATCACAAGTGCAAAACCGACTGTTTCACCTTTAATTTCTCCGAATAAAACCAGTGATGGTTCAACAATCATTTTTAAATCATTTGCCAGATGATCTATTTCATCCGATGTCATCGGGATAAAACCCCAGTTAGGCGCCCAGGCTTTATTATAAACATATTTAACTTTTTCCAATTCGGATTTGAAATTTTTCATATCAATGCTGCTAATTTTCAATCCGTATCTTTTTCTAACTAATTCGGATACACGATTAATCTTATCAGATTGAGTTATTTTTTCATTCTCGATTTTCCATGCGAACAAATCTTTAACTTTTTTTAATCCGTAATTTTCAAAAAGAGTGATATAATATTTAGGATTGTAAGTCATCATAAATCGCGGCGAATCGTCAAATCCATCAATCAACAATCCCCATTCGTCATTGCTGCTGGGGTTTGCGGGTCCGCGCATTGCCACGAGCCCTTTGGATTTGATCCAGTCATTTGCAGTATCCAATAATTTATCTGCAACAACTTGATCATTTATTGATTCGAAGAAACCGAAGAATCCTATATTTTCATTATGAACTCTATTGTGTTCGTTGTTTTTGATTGCTGCAATTCTGCCAACCGGATTCCCGTCAATTTTTGCGATGTACATTTCCATTTCAGCATTTTTAAAAAACGGATTTTTGTTTTTATCAAGCAGCTTTTTCTTATCCAACAATAAAGGTGGAACCCAATATTTATCCCCTTTATAAAATTTCCACTGCATTTTTAAAAATTCATTCAGATCAGATTTGGTCTTAACAGGGAGAATTTTTATTTCCGACATATTAACTCCATCTAAAAAAAAAAGC
>JAENZU010000383.1 GCA_016841125.1 Melioribacter sp.
AGGTCAAACCCGGCTTTTTTGTGATCAAAACTATCTTTGTCGAATCTTATTATTTGAAAGTTTCTTCCGTGATGCTCATTATGACATGCAAAACATTCTTTAGAAGTAACTTCGGATGAAGCGTGGTAACCTCTTTTATTTTCAATCAAATCTTTAATTTCGGTATGGCAGTCCAAACATTTTGAACTTTTTACTTCTTCACCCAACTCGTGGCATTGTGTGCATTTGCTTAGCCCCTCCAAATCGGCATGGGCGGTTGTAAGATCGCCCGGAGAAATTTGAGCGAATGTTAATGCAGTTAATATTAAATGAAGAAATATTATTTTTCGTGTTTTAATACCGCCTCTCCAAATTTTTTGCTGACAGTAATTCCGCAGCTTTCCAAAATTTTATTTGGAAGTTCACCGCCCGCAAAAATGTAAATTAAGTCATTTTTCTTTACAATTTCTTCTTCAGTTTTTGAGTTAACAAGAATGATCGAATCGTCTTTGATTTCTTGTACATTAGTATTGAATAAAATCTCTACTTTGCCGGATTCATGTGCTTCTTCTATTTTTTCAAGATTTCCAGGTTTGATTCTGCTGAAGCTGTCTTTTCTATAAGATAATGAAACCATGTTACCCTCATCGGCTAACAGAAGTGCGGATTCAATTGCCGAATCACCCCCACCGACAACCATCACTTTTTGATCGTGTATCAGTTCCGGCTCGAGTAATCGATAGGCTACTTTTTCTTTATTTTCTCCCGGAACATTTAATTTTCTGGGTGATCCCCTTCTTCCAATTGACAAAAGAACTTTATCCGCCGTATACTTTCCTTTTTGAGTCTCAACTAATATTCCGTTATCTTTTTTGTTAATACTTAAAACCTTTTCGTTCTCATTTATGCTTATTTCATTATTTACGAAGACTTCCTTCCACAAATTCAAAAGTTCGGTTTTACTGGTTTCATAAAGTTTTACTTTACCGTGCAAAGGCAAATCCATGGGAGCTGTCATTACTACTTTAGCCCGCGGAAAAGTGAAAACTGTGCCGCCTAATGTGTTTTGCTCTAAGGTTAAAAATTTCTTTTTATGTTTGTGAGCAGTTAATGAGGCAGAAATTCCGGCTGGCCCAGCACCAACAATTATTGCGTCATAATCACATTTATGTGAAGAATTTAAATTTTTAATCATATTTTCCATTGCCTGTTTACCTTGCTCAACGGCATTTTTAATCAGTCCCATCCCGCCGAGTTCCCCTGCGATATACACATCCGGAACGTTGGACTGAAATTGAGGTGAAACATGCGGTAAATCAACTCCTCTTTTTTCAGTACCGATAACTAATGTAATCGCTTCAACAGGGCATGCGTGAAAACAAGCGCCGTGTCCGACACAGCGGGAAGCATTAATTGTTGCAGCTTGTCCGTTTCGGATACCCAATATATCTTTTTCAGGACATGCAGAAATGCATGCTCCGCTTCCAATGCAAATATCCTGATCAACTACCGGATGCAACGAAACCGGCTCGTGTAAACCCAATTCTTTAGCTTTGTAGATTTTTGATTCTGTTTGATCCGATGATTTCTTTTTAGATCTCAAATAATAGACTAAAATAGAAATTACAATTATTCCAATAATCAAATAAGCTAAAACATTTTCAATAACTACTTCCCAAAAAGAATCCATTTACAACCTTTGCATGGATGTATTTGCAATTCTTGCGGCATCAGAATTAGGGTATTTTTCTATTACCTCCTGCCACAATTTCCTGGCTTTCTCCTTGTTGCCTCTCGAAGCAGCTATAGCACCAAGGTTATAATTTGCTTCAGGATTATCTTCATCAATTTTTAAGATTTCGAGTGTCAATTCTTCGCATTCATCAAAATTTTGCAGCGAATAATTTGCTAAAGTTAATCCCAATAAAATATCAATTCTTTTAGGATCTTTCTTCAAAATATTTTCATAAATGGGTATTGATTTTTCCGGACTGTGGGATGCAATTAGCATATCAGCATAAACTTTTGCTTTTACCGTATCTTCAGGATTTTCTTCGTAGCTTTTCTTAAGCATTTCCATTTGATGAATTGCTTCTTTGGATACATTTCCGCTTGAAGGATTTCCGGTCCCCGGAGGGTTAATACCTTTGTGAATTTCATCCTGAGGCATTTCTTTACCGGTGATGGATTCTGAGGTAGATTTATTACTTCCGCTGTTCGACGTAAGTACAATAATTACAATAACTAACACGAAAGCGATTAAATAAATATATAAGGGTTTTATTTTCATTTTGTCTCCAAAATTTATTTTCTCACAACTGGTTGTGAGGTGTCATAATTGATGATCTGAATCCAATGCTGAAATTAAAAAATCCATGTATAGCCGAATGCTATGGCTACTCCAACATGTACTAACATAATAACCAGCATCACAATTGCAAACGGAAGATGAGCTACGTGCCAATACTTGAATAGTTTTTGCATTATCCTAAGCATGCTTATTCTACGTGCTAACAATATTTTCTTTCTGCTTATTTTCAATATTGAGTTAATATTTTCGTGATTTACATTTCCGGCAGAAAGATTAGACTTTAGATTCCCTAATTTCTTCCTATTGTTAAATAATTCTTTGAAATAGAATGGAATTAATTGTTTAAAGTTAATTTCTTTTATGTGTTCAATATTTACAATATTTTCAACTTCACTAATAATACTTTCACTTAATTTATAATCGGAACGTAGTTTATTTGTATAAGCCTGGTTTTCCTGTTTAATTTCGGTAAGTGATAATTCGCTGCCTTGTATTGTGCGGGGTATCTGAATATAAATAAATCTGCCTATAACACCGCTGGCAACAACTGCAACCATGCTCCAAAAACTAATTGCAACTATTCCTCCAAATTTAAATGCTGTGTGGAATAAAACTAACATTGGACCAACACTGCACAAAAATATATGAAATTCCAGCCAATGCTTCAGCACCCCAATTCGGGTAAATTTTTTAATTCTTTTTCTGATCATATAAGTCGCTACACCCAAAAGCATCATCAAAGATCCGATAATACCAAGGCCATGCCCAATAATTCCGTTTGGCTTTAATTCAGTATGAGCTGAGTTGAAAAATCTTTCTTCTATCGGAGTTGAATAGTAATCAAATCCAAAATACAAAATGGAAACAAGCGCGATAATTCCTGTTATAACAAAGAAAGAAATATAAAGATTATGCTGAATTTTAGTCATGTTTACAATAAAAGTTTAATTAAGATATAAAGTTTTATTTATAGTAACAATGATGAATTTCATTCCTTAGAGTATTGCGGTGGTACCCTTTCAAAATAACTTTTATAGAGATTTTGATGCATTTTCAACTTCTCTAAACAAACGAAGAAAATTCCCTCCCCAAATTTTTCCAATATCATCACTACTATACCCTCTTTTCAACAATTCAACGGTAATATTTTTCATTTCACTCACATCACGGCATCCGTCAATTCCGCCTCCGCCGTCAAAATCAGAACCTATACCAACATAATCTACACCAACTAATTTGATAACATGTTCAATATGATCTACAAGATCCTTAACTGTAGCTAACTTTTTAGGGTAATTTTCCTCGAGCTTATTCCATTCTTTTCTTGCATTTTTAATTTCCTCTTCACTCAAATCTTCATAATTATGGTACTTTACTCTCAAATCGGCAAAAGCTTTTATTCGAGTTGAATCTTCCGGAATAGTTTTAATATAATCGCTGAAAATGGCAATCTGGATTACACCTCCTTTTTCAGCAAGTTTTTTGATCATATCGTCATTTAGATTTCTGGGATTATCGCATATTGCTTTTACACAAGAATGTGATGCAAAAACAGGAGCCTCAGAAATTTCCAGAACATCATAAAATGATTTATCGGATACATGGGAAATATCAACAATCATGCCGAGTCTATTCATTTCCTTAACCACCTCTTTCCCAAATTCGGATAGTCCATCATGCTCCAGTCCGTTTTCATCTGTAGACGAATCACAAATGTCGTTATTTTTAGTATGGCAAAGAGTAATGTATCTTACTCCTCTATCATAATAGTATTTTACTCTGCTCAAATCGTTAACTAATGGATAACCATTCTCCATTCCAAGTAAAACGGCTTTTTTATTATTATTTTTCAAATATT
>JAENZU010000384.1 GCA_016841125.1 Melioribacter sp.
ATGAAAATAAGTCTTGCTGAAATCGGTTTCCTTCAAATTAACCAATAAGTATTCCCAACGTTTGTGGAGACCTTCAATAATATTTAAAGACCAAGAGATTGGTGTTAGTCTCACATCATCGGTTTCCGCCCATAAATTTTCCATGTATGGTTTGATTGTTGGATTGTCTTCAGTAAGCGCCAATTTAAATCTTGTGAAACTATTTAAATGGCTATCGGCACAATGATGCACAAGCTGCCTAATATTCCATCCGTCGGGTCGGTATTTCCAGTTTAGCTGAATGTCATCAAGTCCGGCAAGTTCTCTTTTCAAATGATGGGGAAATTTGTCGATGTTTTTTATCCATATTTTTATTGTCTTCATCGATAAGTCTTTAGGCGGCTTATAAAGTCCGATTGGATACTTTAGTTTATCAACTGCCATATTTACTCCTTCATTTCTGTGTTTTAGATTAACGCCTGTTAAAAACCGTCCTGTTCTGTCCGCAGTATAATCTCTTCCTGAAGATCAGTACCGAGATTCACAAAGTAATCGCTGTAACCCGCAACCCTTACAATTAGATCTCTATATTCTTCAGGATTTTTTTGAGCCTCTCGTAAAGTCTCAGCATCAATTACATTGAACTGAATATGATGACCATCCATTTTAAAGTAAGACCGTATTAGATGGAGTACCTTTTCTATTCCGGAATCATCCTCCATAATGTGCGGAGTGAATTTTTGATTTAGCAGTGTTCCGCCGGTTCTCAAATGATCAATCTTAGCCGCAGATTTAATTACTGCGCTGGGTCCTTGCCTGTCAGCGCCCTGCACCGGAGATATCCCTTCTGATAGTGGTTTATGAGCTTTTCTACCATCGGGTGTTGCGCCAATCACACTTCCAAAATAAACATGGCATGTTGTAGGGAGAAGATCGATTCTGAAGTTTCCTCTTTTGGTATTTGGCTTTCCGTCAACAGCTTCAAAATATAATTCGAAAATGTCTCTTAATATGTCGTCCGCGTAATCGTCGTCATTGCCGTATTTGGGTGTCTTATTCCAAACTTGTTTCCAAATATCATTTTTAGGATCAAAATTATTTTTGAGTGAATCTATCAATTCAGGCATTGAAAAATTCTTATTGTCATAAACATTGTATTTAATAGCGGAAAGTGAATCGGTGAGTGTTCCCATTCCGACACCCTGGATGTACGAATTATTGTATCTTGC
This sequence comes from Melioribacter sp., assembly GCA_016841125.1. Taxonomy (GTDB): domain Bacteria; phylum Bacteroidota; class Ignavibacteria; order Ignavibacteriales; family Melioribacteraceae; genus JAENZU01. The sequence goes on from JAENZU010000384.1 coordinate 1,209, forward strand.
GCCGCCGCTATTGTAATCAATACCTTGGGAAATACAATCATCTATCAGTATCGAAAGAAACGGAGCCGGTAAATATTCTGACCACAATTTCTCAATTATTAGATTGCCCTTTATTTTGATATCGATAAAATAATTGAGCTGCTTTTTAAAAGCTTCCATCAGCTGATCAAACGAATCAAAATTTCCCGGTTCACCGGTTTGTAAACCTAACTGTTTTTTGGTTCGCGGATCGATACCATTATTCAAAGTAAGTTCAAGAATTTTTACCAGATTAAAATAACCGGTAAGAATATAACTCTCTTTCCCGAACGCTCCTGTTTCTACACAGCCGCTGGCACCTCCGTTGCGGGCATCAGCTAAAGATTTACCCATTCGAAGCTGCTCTTGAATGATCGCATCGGTATTGAATATTGAAGGCTGTCCGAATCCGGTTTTGATTATCTTCAATACGCGGCGTAAATATTTGTCGGGATTCTTTTTACTTACCTGCGCCATTGAACTTGGCTGAAGCAGGCGCATCTCTTCAATTACATCAAGCAGAACATAAGTTAGGGGATTGACGGCATCCTCACCCTTTTCATTTACGCCGCCCAAGTTTATTAAACAGAAATCGGTATAGGTATTACTCTCTTGAGCGGTTACCCCAACTTTAGGAGGAGCGGGCTGATTGTGAAATTTAATCCAAAATGACTGCAGTATTTCTTTTGCGCTCTCTTCTGTCAGTAATCCCGATTCAATATCGCGCTTGTAAAATGGGTATAAATGCCTGTCGAGTCTGCCGGGATTGAATGAATCCCAGGTATTTAATTCTGTAATAACTCCGATATGTACAAACCAATAATATTGAATAGCTTCCCAAAATGTTTTCGGGGCTTTTCGGGGAACCCTTGAACAGATTCCGGCTAATGTTTCAAGTTCAATTTTTCTCTGTGAATCTTTTTCGATGTTTGCTTTTTCATTCAAGAATTTGGAATATCTCTCGGCAAAAGAAATTAGAGCTTCGGCAGCAATTTTCATTGCCTTGAGTTCTTCCCGCTTGTTCAATGCTTGCGGATCATTATAAAAATCAAGACTATTTATACTAGCATCAATTCGATCGATAAAATCTTCAAATCCGTTGTGATAAATCTTATCATCCAATACGGTATGACCCGGTGCCCGCTGTTCCATAAATTCTGTAAATATGCCGGCATCGTATGCTTCTTTCCATTCTTCATCAACTTCATCAAAAATCCGATCTCGAATTGATCTTCCCTGCCAAAAAGGAATGATCTCTTTATTTTGAAAATTAAAAGCAGACTCATCAACACTGAATGAAATTTTTTCGCGTGTATTTAGAATATCAAAATCTTTTAATGTGTGAGTACAAATCTCAGGGTAGGTTGGCGTAGCATGCGGTGCGGGACCTCTTTCACCAATAATTAATTCTCCCTCATTCAGATATAATTCTTTACTCATTAAAAGATATTTGAAAGCTAGGGCGCGCGCAACCGGTATTGAAACTCGATCAGCCTCACCGCTTTTATAAAACTCGGTAATTAATTTCGCTCTTTCCAGTGAAATTGACGGGGGAGTATTGAGCGTTTCTTCTCTTAACTTTTGTATTCTATCTGTCATATCAGCCTCTGATATTTACTTCTAATCCAAGTGTGCTAAATTTATTTTTGATCGCGCTCAACTCTTGTTCAGTTTGAGTCTGCAGATTTATCAATTTAGATTCTTTGTTAAAGCGGGCATATTTTGATTCTGAAATTTTATTGTAAGGAAGCAAGTCGATTCTTCTTAAATTCTTTAACTTCGAAATCAACTTTGATAGATCGTCTAAATTTTTATCTGTGTCTGTGTATCCTGGAATCAACGGAACCCTGATCACAGTCTTTTTCCCCATCTTATTTAACTTAGTTAGATTTTCAAAAATAACATCATTGAAAACACCAGTATACTTTAGATGATCACCCTTATCAATAATTTTGAGATCAAAAAAGAAAAGGTCGGTCAAATCATAAATTGATTCAAAGCTTTCGAATTTTGCAAATCCGGAAGTATCGACAATTGTGTGAAGTTCTTCTTCTTTTGATCTCAGAAGAAGTTCTTTTAAAAATTTTATTTGGGATAATGGTTCGCCCCCGGAAAATGTAACGCCTCCGCCCGAGTCTTCGTAGAAAATCCGGTCCTTTAAAATTTCATGCATTACATCTTCAACAGAAACTTCATTGCCTGTAATGTCACATTCATTAGTGCTTGAATCTACAGAGATAGTTTCGGGGAGTATCTTGTGGCTTTCAGGATTATGGCACCACCAGCATCTTAAGGGGCAGCCTTTTAAAAAGACGGTAGTCCTAATGCCGGGTCCGTCGTGAATAGCAAACTTCTTAATATCAAAAATATATCCTTTCAATACCTTATTCCAAAATTAAAATTTGTTTTGATTATCATTAGAATATAATGAAATAGGATATTTTATTTGATAAAATATTTTGGAAAATGCAGGGATATTAATTTTTATCCCTGCAATATTTGGAATTTAGTTTCCTGCGGATTGAGTTCTGCCGCCATGATCACCGACAAGAACCCACTTGTTTCCTTTCTTCATTAAAATGTCTGTCCATCTGCCTGAAGACCAGGTTTCTTTCCCGGCTTTATCCTGTTCGAGAGTTGTAAAGAAGTAATGGGCGTAGGCAAATTCGCCTTTAACCCATATTGATGCGGGAGTTACTGAGTATAAAAGTGTTTTGTTATTCTTTAAATCCCAGCGGATAAATTTACTAGTAGGCGATTTGTTGCTCGGTATTGCGGAGCGATTGCTCCAGCCAACGGAGCTTTCGTCAAAATAAGAGAGGAATCCGTCGGCATCTCCCATTTGTGAAAGATCCCAATATGTTTCTATGCTAGACCAAACTTCTTTCTGTTCTACGCTC
>JAENZU010000385.1 GCA_016841125.1 Melioribacter sp.
GATATGTTAAAAATGCACCTCCGGTTGAAACAAAACTTCTAAAAAAAGTAGAAGATTACGTGCGGATGCTGAATAACGCCCTCGGTTATGATTTTAACACGGCTGAATTTGCTGTGCGGGATTGAATTCCTTATGCGATTGATTTTTGTAATCCTGCGCCTGATGCCGATATCAAATCGGTTGGTGTGGAAAACTTTGAATGGGTAGTTGAAGCAGCAGCAAATATGGCTATACGAAAAGCTAAAGCCCACAAAAAAGGAGAAAATAATTTAACTTGGGGAGATTTTATGGATTCTTTTGTTAATGGAATTAAGCTAAAACCCAATAAGCATAGGATTTAGTAAAATTATTAATTCAGCCTGAGTTTTAGCTAATATCAGATAAGTGATGGAGAATAATGCTAAGTTGTGATTTTTCTTGAATTGTAATTATCAACAACAAACCGGAAAAAATTTATGAGTGAAGATACACTGTATTCGATCGGAATAGAAGAAGAGTTTCAGATAGTTGATCCAGAAACACGTGAATTAAAATCGCATATTCAGCAGATTCTCGAAGAGGGTAAAATGATCCTCAAAGAGCAGGTAAAAGCTGAAATGCATCAGTCAGTAGTTGAGGTAGGCTCGAATATCTGCAAAAATATTCAAGAAGCAAGAGCCGAAGTAATTAAACTCAGGCGGGATCTGGCAAAAGTTGCCGCGCATCAAGGGTTAAAAATTGCAGCCTCCGGAACTCATCCTTTTTCACGATGGGAAGATCAGCGAATAACAGATCATCCCCGCTACCATGGTGTTGTTGAAGATATGCAGCAGGTTGCAAGAGCTAACCTTATCTTCGGTCTTCACGTACATATCGGTTTAACTGATAAAGAAGCAGCAATCCATATTATGAATGCAGCCCGGTATTTCCTACCTCACATATTTGCCTTATCAACAAACTCGCCGTTTTGGAAAGGGCGCAATACCGGGTTTAAATCTTATCGCGCTAAAATATTCGATAGATTTCCACGGACAGGAATTCCGGATCACTTTCATAGTTATAAAGAATTTGAATCCTATGTTGATCTGCTTGTAAAAACCGGCTGCATTGATAACGCAAAGAAAATTTGGTGGGATATCCGTCCGCACCCTGTTTACGATACGTTGGAATTTAGAATTTGTGACGTTCAATTAACTGTTGATGAAACTATCGCGCTGGCTGCATTAATGCAGGCTGTTGTTGTTAAATTAGACAAATTACTAAAACAGAATTTAGGTTTCCGGCTTTACAGAAGACTTTTAATAAATGAAAATAAATGGAGAGCTTCGCGCTACGGGTTGGAAGGGAAATTAATAGATTTTGGAAAGAGCGCGGAAGTTGAAACGCATCATCTGATTAACGAACTGCTGGAATTCATTGATGACGTAGTTGATGATTTAGGCAGCCGGCATGAATTAAATTACATAAATACAATGCTTGAACAGGGCACCGGTGCAAGACGGCAGCTTCAGGTATGGAATCAAACTCAAGATTTAAGTAAAGTTGTAGATTTTATTATTGAACAAACTAATTCCGGATTAGATAAATAAATGATTAAAGAAATAAGAGATAATTATAACGAGACTTTCGATCAACAAAACTACGATAATTTCATTGCGGATATCCAGCATGTCACAGGCGGTCTTCTTGATTTTAGAGTTTGTGAAACTCCATTATTTATTAATAAGGAATTAACTGACCGTTTGGTTGAAGCATCTTATGAAATAGTTGATGAAGTAAAAACCGATGAATTTAAAAAATATTCAAATAATGCTGTTCCCGATGAATTAAATGTTCCAAATGAAAATGATCATCCATATTTTCTTCAGATTGATTTTGGAATAACCAAAAACGAAAAAGGTGAATTTTTTCCTCAGGTGATTGAGCTGCAAGGATTTCCTTCACTTTATGCTTATCAGGCTTTTTTGGATAAAATGGATAGAAAACATTTTCCAATTCCGGATAATTTCACAACATATTTTAATGGGTATAAATTTGATTCGTACGTTAAAAAATTAAAATCTGTTTTAGTCGGCAATGCTGATCCCGAAAATGTTATTTTACTCGAATTAGAACCGGAGAAACAAAAAACAAGAATTGATTTCCATTTTACTAAAGAATATACTGGGGTAGAAACCGTTTGTTTAACCAAAGTAATTAAAGAAGGGAAGCAGCTATTCTATAAAAAAAATAATCGGCTGATTAAAATCGATCGGATTTACAACCGTGTGATATTCGATGAATTGACCAAAAAGGGAACCAAATATAATTTCGATTTCAGAGATGAACTTGACGTAGAGTGGGTGGGACATCCCAATTGGTTTTTTAGAATTAGCAAGCATACTTTGCCTTATTTAAAAAGCAAATATGCGCCGGAATGTTATTTCTTAAATGAATTGGAATATTATCCGGATGATCTAAATAATTTTGTTCTAAAACCTTTATTCTCATTTGCCGGATCAGGTGTAATTGTGGATGTTACAAAAGAAACACTGGATTCTATTACTGATAAAAATAATTTTATTCTACAACGAAAAGTTGATTATACTCCAATTATTAGAACTCCGGACGGATATTCAAAAGCTGAAATTAGAATGATGTTTTTATGGGATGAAGAACCGGTATTAGTAAATAATCTCCTCCGCACTAGTAAGGGTAAAATGATGGGAGTTGATTTTAATAAAAATCAAACATGGATTGGTTCTAATATTGTCTATCACCCGTAAGCTTCTTTACAGATGAAAAAAGTCACTATCTGAATATTCTGAGGTATCTCAAATACAATTTGTCATAATATTCTATAAGTTTAAATACTAATAATAAATTCAGTTCTAGATTTCCATAATAAATATTAGGGTTTGAAAGTATGATTATTTTTAAGCAAACGTCTTCTCTTTTATTAAGCATGTTTTTAATTTTATTTATTACCAAATGTGCCAGTCCAATTGACTATCGCGTATCTTCTCCGGACGGAAATTTGACGGTTGAGTTTTTCATTCACGGAAAAGGTATTCCTTATTATGAGGTGATATATAAGGATGAAATAATTATCGACACCTCTAATTTGGGATTTGAATTTAAAGATCAACCGCCGCTTCAAGATAACTTTGAGATAGTTGATTTTGAAAAATCAGTATTTTCGGAAACATGGCAAATGGTTGGGGGTGAGCAGTCAGAAGTTCAGAAAAATTATAGTGAAATGCGTGTTACGGTTAAAGAAATAAATGAACCGAATAGGAAAATGCGTTTGGTTTTTAGAGTATATGATGACGGACTGGGATTTAGATACGAATTCCCGGAGCAGGAAAATCTTATGGAATTGGTGATTGCGGATGAGAATACGGAATTTCAACTTACCGGGGATCACAAGTGTTGGTGGATTCCGGGAGATTGGGATATTTACGAACATCTTTACAACACAACTAAATTAAGTGAAATTGATGCGATCTCAAAGCGGGGTGATGAAAACTTAGCGCAGACGTACATCCCGTTTAACGCAGTAAATACTCCTGTTACAATGAAAACAAAAAGCGGTATATATTTGAGTTTTCACGAAGCCGCACTGACTGATTACTCCGATATGACACTCGAAGTAGATTCGAGTAAGTTATTGTTAAAAAGTAAGTTAGTGGGCAATGCCGAAGGTATAAAAGCAACAGTTAAAACTCCATTTTCTACACCGTGGCGAACAATTCAAATTGCAGAAAAAGCGGGAGATTTGATTGAATCGAAATTGATCGTAAATTTAAATGAGCCGAACAAACTTGAGGATGTTTCCTGGATCAAGCCAATGAAGTACGTAGGTATTTGGTGGGAAATGCATTTAGGCAAATCGAGCTGGGATTTAGCCAGCGGAAAACATGGAGCAACTACAGAGAATGCCAAAGCGTTCATCGATTTCGCCTCCGAAAATAATATTGATGCAGTTTTAATTGAAGGCTGGAATACCGGTTGGGAGCATTGGATCGGTTTCGAAGATAGGGAAGGTGTGTTTGATTTTGTAACTCCATATCCGGATTATAATTTGGCAGATGTTGTGAAGTACGGCAAAAGCAAAGGTGTTGAAATAATCATGCATCACGACACTTCTGCTGCGGTTAGAACT
>JAENZU010000386.1 GCA_016841125.1 Melioribacter sp.
TTGGTTTTGCAAGCGGTTCAATCTTTTCAAAATCCTCCGGGTCAAACCCATGAGGAATGATAGTTACATCATTGAATTGCAGAAATTTATAGTTTGTGATTAGCTGCTCCTTTATCCGCCGGTTAACCACAATTGCCTTATCTGCTGCCCTTAATGCAAAATCTTCTAATTTTTTATGTTTATAACTATGGTAAGGAGTCGGATAAAATGCGAAATGATTCCCATACCAAAGATCTCTGTAGTCAACAAAAAGGGGTATATCAAATTCCTTTTTCAATTTTGCTGCAATCGTGAAAGTTGAAAACGGGGGTACTGTTACGAAAATTGCATCAAAACTTTCTTTACTCAATAACTCGCTGGCAATTCTATAAGCCTTTTGCGACCACGAAATTTTATTATCGGGAATAAAGAATGTCTTACTCAATTGACTAAGTTTTTTACGGAATATCTCCCTCGGCATTTCAACCGTACCATATTTTTTTAAAAGCGAATTTGGATCGAAAGCCTCGGTTCTAATAACTCTAATTTGAGCTTGTTCAATTTCTTTCAGCAATTGCAAATCGTGAGCATAATAAGCGGTATTTCCAGCAGTTATAACTGTTGGCTCCCACTCATACAGCTTCATATACTTCGTAAATTTCAAGGTACGCTGTACTCCGCTGAGCCCCATTGGGGGATAATAATAAGAGAAAACTAATACTTTAAACATGCTGCAGCCGTATTATAATCCTAATTTTGATTGATAATTCGGAGATTCTTGCGTCAGTATTATATCATGGGGATGACTTTCTCTCAGACCTGAATTTGTAATCTTTACAAATCTAGAATCTGTCTTCATATCTTCGACAGTCTTCACACCGCAATAACCCATTGCCGCTCTCAAACCTCCAATAAATTGATAGATTGTATCCGAAAGAGGACCTTTATACGGGACTCTCCCTTCAACACCTTCGGGAACAAGTTTTTTAATATCATCTTCGGCATCTTGAAAATATCGATCTTTACTTCCCTTCTGCATTGCTCCCAATGATCCCATTCCGCGATAAACTTTAAAACTTCTCCCTTCGTAAAGAACTTTTTCACCCGGAGTTTCATCTACACCGGCAAACATACCGCCTATCATCACCGTATCCGCGCCGGCAGCAATAGCCTTTGGAACATCCCCGGTTTGCTTAATACCACCGTCAGAGATTATTGGAATTCCGGTATCTTTTAACGCATCATAAACTTCCATAACAGCAGAAATTTGAGGAACACCAACTCCCGCAACAACTCTGGTAGTGCAGATCGAACCGGCACCAATACCGACTTTGACTGCATCAACACCACAGTCAACAAGTTCCAGCGCCGCTTCTTTCGTTACAATATTACCTGCAATTAATTGAATATTTTTAAAATTCGAACGAACTTGTTTTAGTGTTTTTAATACTCCGGCAGAATGTCCGTGAGCTGTATCAACAACAATTACATCAACAAAAGCATCAACTAAGGCTCCAACTCGTTTAAGGGTATCGGGAGTAACGCCAACCGCTGCTCCCACTCTCAATCTTCCGAGTTCATCTTTACACGCATTTGGAAATTTTTTCTTCTTCGAAATATCTTTGAACGTAATTAAACCACGGAGAATGCCTGAATTATCAACAACAGGCAGTTTTTCAATTCTGTGCTTTTGCAAAATTGTTTCCGCCTGTTCAAGTGTAGTTCCTTCGGGAGCAGTAATTAATCCTGATTTAGTCATGACTTCATTTACTTTTAGAGATAAATTCGGTTCAAAGCGTAAATCTCTGTTTGTAAGAATTCCTATTAATTTCCTATTTTCATCAATAATTGGAATTCCGGAAATCCTGTATTTTGACATTAAATCCAAAGCATCGTCAACTGTTTTATCGGCGGTAAGCGTAATTGGTTTGGTAATCATTCCGCTTTCGGAGCGTTTAACTTTGTCAACTTCCTCAGCCTGTTGATTAATTGTGAGATTTTTATGAATTATTCCGATACCGCCCTGCGCTGCCATTGCAATCGCCATATTCGATTCTGTTACGGTGTCCATTGCCGCCGAAAGAAAAGGAATATTCAATTCAATTTCTCTGGTAAGGAATGATTTTAATACCGCATCTCGCGGGAGCACTTCCGATTTTGCCGGAAGCAGTAAAATGTCATCAAATGTTAAACCTTCAAAATTAATTTTATTTTCCATTCTACTCTCAATATTAAACTTTATTAATTATCATAAGCCGGTATTCCGGTGATATCTTCACCAAGAATTAAAGTATGCATTTCGTGTGTACCTTCGTAAGTTTTAACCGATTCAAGATTGGCAGCGTGTCTCATTACCGGGTACTCGTCCAGTATTCCGTTGGCACCGAGAATTTCGCGGGACATTCTTGCAATGTTTAAAGCCATTTCACAATTATTTCTTTTTGCGAGAGAAATTTGCGTGTGTTTAACTTTCCCCTGATCTTTTAACTTTGCGAGTTGAAGATTCAGCAACTGTGATTTTGTAATCTCGGTTACCATATAAGCAAATTTCTGCTGTGTTAGTTGGTAAGCTGAAATAGGTTTACTGAATTGGACCCGTGAATTTGCATATTTCAGAGCCGTATCGAAGCAAGCCATCATTGAACCTACAACACCCCAGGCAATTCCGTATCTCGCTTGATTCAAACACATCAGCGGTGATTTTAATCCCCCGCTATTCGGAAGAATGTTTTCTTCCGGTACAAAAACATCTTGAAAAATAAGTTCAGAAGTTATTGAGGCGCGGAGAGAGTGTTTACCTTTCATCTCGGGTGCTTCGAAACCCTTAAATTCTTTTTCAACTAAAAAGCCTTTGACCACTCCGTCTAATTTAGCCCAGACCACCGCAACATCAGCAATTGTACCGTTTGTGATCCACATCTTGGCGCCGTTGATCAAATAGCCGCCGTCAACTTTTTCAGCACGAGTAATCATTCCTCCTGGGTTGGATCCGAAATCGGGTTCGGTTAATCCGAAACATCCAATTTTTCCCCCGGCAGCTAATTTTGGCAGCCAATTTTCTTTTTGCGCATCACTTCCGAAAGTGTGTATCGGGTACATCACCAAACCGCTTTGCACAGAAGCAAAACTCCTAACTCCGCTGTCGCCCCGTTCTAACTCCTGCATTACCAGTCCGTAAGCAACATTATTCATTTCGGCACAGCCGTACTTTGCAGGCAATGTTAGCCCGAAGACTCCTAATTCACCAATTTTAGAGACTAATTCCATTGGGAACGTTCCAGCCTGATAGTGCTTTTCAATTACTGGAATTACCTGGTCTTCAACGAATTCCCTTACGGAATTGCGAACCATGATTTCTTCTTCGGTTAAGTGCTGCCCTATATCGTAATAATCTATAGCTTCAAATTTCTGCATTTTTTAAATCTTTCAACTTTTAATGGTCTTCGTCAAGTTAATTTAAGCCTATTTAATACAACTTTTATTTGATCAAAATTAAATCCCTTGTTTGACAAATATGAAATCAGCTTTTGCTTTCTCTTCAACGTGTCTTCAACATTTGAAAGAAGATTTATTTTTTTTTCTGCTAGTTTCATTGCCGAATCGATCATTTCATTTTCATCAATTTCAGACTCAAGAACGGATTCAATAATTTCTTTTTTTACTCCTTTTTGATATAGAGAATTCCGGATTTTATTTATTCCATCCTTTTTACGATTTAGCCTTTCTGAAACTAACTCTTCGGCAAATTTTTGATCGTCAAGATAACCTTTATCTTCCAAATCTGACAATACTTTTTGAATTCTTTCCTTTTCAAATTTCTTTTTTAAAAGTTTAACTTTTAATTCAAATTTAGAATGACTTCTTCTCGAGAGAAGTCTTAATGCACTGTTATTAATGAGCAAATAATTATTTTCATTTTCTAGTTGATTCAAAAAATTATCGTCAATTTGGTCATCTTTTCTTAAACCTTTTGAAAGAACAAATTCGTCCGTAACAAGAAATTTACTACCATCTTCAAGGTGAATTTCAACATTTCCGCCTTTACGAACAATTTTAGTTATTTGCATTTTTTATTCAAAACAAACTTTCTTATTTACTTCTTTTTTGATTTATCTTCAGCAGCAGTTTCTTCCTTC
>JAENZU010000387.1 GCA_016841125.1 Melioribacter sp.
AATTTATCGGCTTCAATTGCTGCTGCCGAGTATAAAACTTTAATCGTCGATATCGATCCTCAGGCTAATTCATCATCAGGAATTGGAGTTGTGGGCGGAGACAAATCAATCTATCAAGTGCTCGTTGGTGTGGAAGAAATTGAATCATGTATAGTTAGCTCTTATATGCCATTTTTGGATATGCTCCCTTCAAATATTAATCTTGTTGGTGCTGAAGTTGAAATGGTTGGTATGGAAAATAGAGAAAACCTGCTAAAAGAAGAACTTAAAAAAATTAGCGGCAATTATGATTTCATTTTTATTGATTGCCCTCCATCCTTGGGTTTACTTACACTGAATGCTTTAACTGCAGCGGACTCTGTCGTTATTCCGGTTCAATGTGAGTACTTTGCGCTTGAAGGTTTAGGGCAGCTTTTAAATACAATCAATATTGTGAAAAAATCGTATAATCCCGATCTGGTAATTGAAGGGGTTTTATTGACAATGTACGATCAACGACTGCGTCTGTCCAATCAAGTTGTTGATGAAGTTAAAAAATATTTTGGCGAAAAAGTTTTTGATACGATTATACATAGAAATGTCAGAATTTCAGAGTCTCCAAGTTTTCAAAAACCGGTAATATTATACGATGCCGTATCTACCGGAGCAAGAAATTATATTTCATTAGCGGCTGAACTTTTAAAAAGAAATCAACTAGTAAAAGACAATACAAATATATGAGCAAATTTAAACCGGGTTTAGGAAGGGGATTGGATGCATTAATGAATCCTAAAGTTAGAGAGGAAGTTAATGATCCAATCGCTGTAGATTCAAATGAAATTTCTTCCGATGATGGGAAATCTTTCGATATTTTAGCCAAAATCCCGGTAGCAAATATTTCACCAAATCCATATCAGCCCAGAACCGAATTTACCGCCGAGGCTCTTGATGAATTGAAAAAATCAATTCTGGAAAACGGATTAATTCAGCCGATTACAGTTAGAAGAGTTGCTCAAAATGAATATCAGTTAATTTCTGGCGAAAGAAGATTAAGATGCTGTAAAGATATCGGCTACAAAGATATTCCAGCATATATAATTAAAGTTGATACCAAAGAAGCAATGCTCGCACTTTCTCTTATTGAAAATATTCAGAGAGAAAAATTAAATGCTATTGAAGTTGCTCATGCTTATAAAAGACTGATGGAAGAGTGCAATTTATCACAAGAAAATATTGCCGATAAAGTAGGAAAAGATAGAAGTACAATCACCAACTCAATAAGACTACTGAAGTTACCGTTACAAATTCAGCAAAGTTTGATAAAAGATGAGATAAGTGCGGGACACGCAAGAGCATTAATTAATTTACCGACTGAATCTCTGCAGATTGATCTACTCAAAAAAATCAAAAGTGGTAATCTTTCCGTTAGAAAAGTTGAAAACTTGGTGAAGAAACTTATTCTAGATCCTCAAGATAAATTAGGAAAAAATATAAGAACAACCTTATCAAAACAGGAAGAAATTTCACTGGCTGATATCGAAAATAAATTGCGTGGAATTTTCGGAACTAAAGTTTTATGTAAACAGAAGAAAAATGGTGCTGGACAAATTCTTATCGAATTTTATTCAAGTGATGAATTAGAACGCTTATTTGAACTTTTTGATATAATTGAAAAATCTAATTACTAAAATACTACTTATATTTTTACTTACGGGCATATCCGCATTTTCCCAAACGGAACAAGATACAATTAAAACCGTCCAAAATGTTGATTCTGTTTTTGTAATGCAGAAATCTCCTTGGGGAGCAGTTTTACGAAGCGCTGTTTTGCCGGGGTGGGGTCAGTTTTACAATGAATCTTATTTTAAGATACCTGTAATTTGGGGTCTTGTTGGTTATTTCGGCTATTTATGGTATGACAATCATGATCAATACAAATTTTACCGAAATAAATACACAGAAAGTTTAGCCACAAGTTCTTCCGGAAATGAAAGCTATAGAAGACTTAGAGAATTTTATAGAGATCAGCGCGATGAAATAGCCGTGTATTTCGGTATCATTTATTTCTTGAATTTAATTGATGCTTACGTTGATGCACATTTATTTGATTTTGATGTTTCGGAAAACCCATTTACCGGACAACCACAATTGAACGTAAAATTTCAATTTTAATTATGAAAAATTCTATTGTTTGTGAAAATTGCGGAACAGAAAATCCTCACTTTAAACTAAATTGCGGGAAGTGTAATTCTTATATTCGCCCCAGAGTTGTTAATATTGATTTTTGGAAGATTTGGTGGAAAATATTTGAATCTCCCGTAAAGTCATTTAAAGAAATAATCTTTGCGGAGCATAAAAATTTTGTCTCAATTATTTTATTACTTGCAGGCTTTAAATTCTTCCTACACTCGGTGATTCTATCCCAGGCTCTTAATCAAAATAGGGAAGTTCTAGACTATTTATCCATAAATATGGTTTTATCGATGGGTTATACAATTTCATTAGTCTCTGTTATGAGCTTGATGATAACTCTTTTGAATCGATCTTTGGGAGTTAGTACTCGTTTTAAAGACAATTTGGCAATTTACGTTTATTCATTTTTACCCCAATTATTTGCTCTATTTATTTTCGTTCCGGTCGAATATGCAGTTTTTGGTAGATATTGGTTTTTCCAAAATCCGTCTCCTTTTGATATAAAAGAAACTATCGCGTGGATGATGCTAATATTGGAAATAATTATGCTGGGATGGGGATTTTTATTGAGTATTTTTGCCACATACGCACAGACGAAAAGCAAAATATATTCTCTAATTATCGGGATCGTTTTTTCCGGAATTTTGCTATTATCTAACCTATATTTGCCCTTGCTGCCGTTTTAATATTATTTAATTGAAATTAGATAATTCATTATATAACCATATCTAACCCCTTTAGAACTGACGTTAATTATATCTATTTTTAACAAATTAGCGATACCATCCAAAATTAGTGAACCAAACAAAATTAAATCTTCGCGTCCTGACACTGGATTTCCAAATTTTTCTAATATTTCCTCAGCTTTCATTTCCATCAATAGATTCGTTAATTCCTCCAAATCATTTTTATAAAGTAGAGATCCTTCAACTGAATCATCGGAATAGTCTGTTATGCCTTGTTTAATGCAGGCTAATGTCGTAGGAGTTCCGGCTACGGCAATGGTTTCGGGATTTAAAGAAATTGCATTTACAGAATCTTGAAAAGTAGATGAAATATGCTCCCTAATTTTTACTATGGTTTCTGATTTTGGCGGATCATCAGGTCTAAACTTGCTTTTCAAATAAACCACTCCTATCGGGAAACTTTTTCTATAAATGATACTTTTATTATTTCCAAAAATTAATTCTGTGCTTCCGCCACCAATATCTATTATTAGTTTATTTCCATTTCCTTTTGTTGCAGAATAAGAACCGAGAAATGTTAACTCAGCTTCCTTATCACCTGAAATAATTTCAATTTTAAATCCTACATTTTCTAAGATTCTCTGCAATATCTCATTTGAATTCTCGGCAACTCTTAATGCATTTGTTCCAAAAACAAAAATTTTCTCACAATTATTTGCAGCACATAAGTCCTTAAATTCAGCCAAAATATTTGCAAGTTGAGTAATTTTATTAAGCTTTATTTTTCTTGTTTCTTTCAACCCGTCTCCAATTCTCGGCACTCTGTAGTAATTCTTAAAGCGGATTGGAATTAATTTTCTTTCATCAACTTCTACAATAAGCAAAATTGCAGTATTGGTACCAATGTCAATTGAAGCAATATTCATTTATTTTACTTAAATTTGTCCGACACAAAAACGTTATTTTATGAAAATCAAAGAAAAAGAATTTGAGAGTATTTTACAAGATTTAAAATCTCTTGCAAATCAAATGGGAGCGAAAGTAAGATTTGAAAGAGGAGATTTCAAGGGCGGCTATTGTCTTGTAAAAGAAAACAAAGTTATTGTTATAAATAAGCTTTCGGGATTACAGAGAAAAGTTGTAGTGCTTGCCGCTGCATTAAGGGAATTGGGTGTGGATGAAATGTATTTGCCTCCAAAGTTGAGAGAGATTATTGAAGAAATGGATGATGCCTCATGAAAATTTTAGTTT
>JAENZU010000388.1 GCA_016841125.1 Melioribacter sp.
ATTTATGGTCCGGTTGAAGTCATCACTTAAAAATAAATTCTTCCCTGTAAGTAATTCGTAAATAACAGTCCCAATTGAAAAGAGATCACTTTTAAATGTGAGCTTTTTACCGTGAATCTGTTCCGGGGACATGTAACAAGGTGTGCCGACAATCGAATTAAGATGAGTTGTGAAATCATCATTTAAAGCCAGCGCAAGACCGAAATCACTTATTTTAACTTTTAAGTTTTCATCAACCAGAATATTTTCCGGCTTAAGATCTCTGTGAATGATATTGTTTGAATGGAGATAATCCAATCCTTCCAACAATTGTAAAATTATCTTTTTCTTCTTTTCAAAATCAACCGGGGCATTATTTATAAATTGTCTGAGATTTCTGCTTTCGAAATATTCAAAAGTAATGTAGAAATTATCATCAACCGAATTAAAATCAATTATATTGATTATGTTTTCATGTTTGAGAGACTGAAGAATTTTTGCTTCCCGCCTGAAGCGCCTTTCATTTTCTTCCCCCTCACTTATTTGTTTGTTCAGTGTTTTTACAATTACTTTTTTACCGTCTAATAAACATAAGTAGACTCCGCCATACTCACTTTTTTTAATGCATTCAATAACATCATATTTATTGAACAATATTTTTGTATCGGTGTGCATCATTTATTTTCATTTTCGTTCAACTTTAAATATACCCACTTACGTGAAACGCCCAAGGATTTTGCTGCCAGTGTTTTATTTCCATCCAACTGCTCAAGTCTTTTTTTGAGCACTGCAAGTTCAATATCGGCAAGCGTACCGGCAAACGCGTCCATTTCAGGCTGATCGTCAAAAAGAATATTTTCGGAGGTCAGCACGTTATTGCCGCGACTGATCAATGCGCGCTGAATTACATTTATCAATTGGCGAACATTGCCGGGCCAATTGTAGCTTTCAAGTTTCTTAACTGCGCTGCTTTCAATCCGTACATTTTCGTCGGCGAACTTATCAATAAAAAATTTAGCCAGTTTTGGAATATCACCCTGCCTATCCCTAAGCGGCGGAACTTTTATCGGGAAAACGTTCAACCTATAAAAAAGGTCTTCCCTGAAGCTGCCTTCCTTTACTAATTCTTTTAAATTTTTATTTGTAGCGGTAATAATTCTTACATCAATTTTTCTAACCGAAGTATCGCCAAGTCTCATTATCTCTTGGTTTTCGAGAGTTCTTAAAAGCTTTGCCTGCAGCGCAATCGAAATATCGGCAATCTCATCCAGAAAGAATGTTCCTTTGTCGGCGACTTCCAGTAAACCTTTTTTATCGGTATTGGCACCGGTGAATGCGCCTTTTTTATAGCCGAATAATTCACTCTCCAATAAATTATCGGGAATCGATCCGCAGAATTGCGCAAGATAAACATGGTCTTTGCGCGGACTAAGCTGATGTATCGCTTTGGCAATTAAGTCTTTGCCTGTGCCGCTTTCCCCCGTTATTAAAACTGTTGCGTCAGTTCTGGCAACACGCTGAATTAATTTTGCAAGATCCCTCATTACCTTGCTGTCGCCAATTATATCGGGCAGAGAGATCACATCTTCCAAACGGTTTTGAAGATGCAAGTTCTCATTTTCAAGTTTTTCAAATTGATAAATTCTATCCAGGGCAAGTGAGAGTAAATTTGAAAAAAGATCCAGTAAGATAATATTCTGCTCAGTGAATTTTTCTCTTTGCTTCTTGCTGTCGGCTACAATTATGCCCCATAATTCTTTTTCATGAAAAACCGGAACACCAATAATAGAGAGTATCCCTTTTATTCTGATACTTTCGAACTGCGATACGTTCGGTTCCTGCTGTGCATCGTGATAAAGAATTGGTTTCCGTTTTTCGATAACCTGCTTTAGAATACCCGAAGAAAATTCGGAGAGATTTGTAATTGATTCCTGTTTAATATTTCTTGCAGCGATAATTGAAAAAGAAGCGTCCGTTTTTTCGTATCGTACGAACAGCCCGCGTTCGGCATTCAAAGCCTTAATCACTAAATCAAGCGCTTCGCTTATCAGCGCTTCCTGATTAACAATTGAGTTTAGTTTTTTACTGAATTCGTAAACCGCTTCGAATTGCTCTTTTGTCGGAGCCTTCAATTTGGATAATATTTGATCATCAAGTTCGGGCATTATTCAATCCTAAATGTAGCCGGTTTAGACCGACCGCTATTATTAAATTCATCGTAACACCAGATAACCCAGAAGTATTCCCCGGCAGCCAAAGGGTTTGAAAATGAAACCGAAATACTATCCTTACTTATTTGAGAACTTTCCCAAATCAGTTCCGGCGAAACTTCGTCTGTATAAATTTGAAGCTGATAATTGAAATCGAAGCCTGGGGTAAAACGTCTCCATCTAAAATTAAAGGGTACGGTTACCAGTTTATTATCGGCGGGTGAATCAAATTCAATTTCCTCTTTTATAATTCTTTTAATATTGGAACTGCCGATATCGAAGTGCTTTCCGTTTTTATCGTTTACTCTAATTATAAAAGTCTTGCCTACGGTTTCGTCAATCGATTGAATTTCAAGCTGTTCAACCGAAAATGAGTTTTCGAAAAATCCGGTGGAAATATTGAACTCAAGATTTTTCAAAATGTTCAACTCTTCGTTAAATATAAAAACCGAATCGACATCGTTTTCATCATCGGAAATTCCTGCACGAACTTCAACCGAGTATGTTTGCCGATTTGGATATTTATTTAAAACACTGCTGCCAAATACTAAAGTATCCAGTTTAGGCACTGCATTTAAAAACATCTGAATCGAAATATTTTTTCTGCTTTGCCAATCTACGAAAGTAGAATCCGGGCTATACCCCGACTTTCGAAAATAAAGCCATCCGTTATTTTGCGAAATCTCTTCTATTGAAAACAAGCCCAGGGTATTTGTTTTCACCAGCTTATTTCCGGTCTGCCAAAAAACTTCAACATCGTTGAGGCGGTTGCGGGGAACACTAATGGTTTCAACGGTTCCTTCAATTTTTACTAAAACATTATCGGGGTTATCCGGATCAAGCGGATTTATCCGGTCTGCATTACACCCGCTAAATAAAAGCAGAATTATTGAAAGTATTAATCCCAGGATACGCGTTATCATAAACTGATATTTTTTATTGATCAAAAATATAAAAAAATATAAATAGGGATTAAAGGAATATAATTTTATCAAGATGGCAGGGAAAAGAAAAAACTTAAGTTTTGCATTCCTGGAAGTTTGAGATGCATCCAAAATATTTTTTTCTGTGCCGGCTTACTTCAACAGCTCCAGCGTTACTTCATTTTTACAATTACCTGCTTTTTCTACATCAGAAATATTTTGAAGAGTAGTGTCGGTTATATTTTGCAGAGCTTCTTTTGTGAAAAAAGCCTGATGCCCCGTAACGATAACATTCGGAAATGTTATCAGCCTTGCAAAAGTATCATCCTGAATAACTTTGCTGGAAAGATCTTCAAAGAAAAGGTCGGCTTCTTCCTCATAAACATCCAAACCGAGATAACCGATCTTGCCTGACTTAAGATTGTTGATAACAGCTTCGGAATTGATAAGCGCACCCCTGCTGGTATTTAAAAGTACTACGCCGTCTTTCATTTTATTTAATGATTCAGAATTGATAAGATGAAACGTCTCGGGTGTTAGTGGACAATGTAAAGAAATAATATCACTTGAAAAATAGAGTTCATCCAAGCTGACATATTTCACTCCCAATTTTATACACTCGTCATTTTCAAATTTATCGTAGGCTAAAATTTCGCACCCGAAACCCTTCATAATTTTCGCAACAACGGCACCAATTTTTCCGGTACCAATAATCCCGAATGTTTTGCCGTGCAGATCAAAACCCATAAGACCGTCCAGCAAAAAATTGCCTTCTCTCACACGGTTATAAGCCCTGTGAATTTTTCTGTTTAAATCTAATAATAAGGCGACTGTATGCTCGGCAACAGAGTAAGGTGAGTATGCGGGAACCCTCACAACTTTAATTTTATTTTTAACTGCTTCGGCAATATCAACGTTATTAAATCCTGCACACCGCAGAGCAATTAACTTTACACCATATCGCGCTAATTCACTAA
>JAENZU010000389.1 GCA_016841125.1 Melioribacter sp.
ACTACGAAGTAGACTGGAATGGTTCGGAAATGACTTCCGGGGTTTATGTTTATTCACTCGAAGCTAAATCTCTTGAAACCGGAAATGCATTTAGTCAACAGCATAAAATGGTATTGATGAAATAGTACTCTGTCTAATATAATCTTTACACAACAAACCCAATCCAAAATGAGATTGGGTTTGTTTTTTGCAGCGATTAAAGATAATTTGGTATTGTTATTTTCAGAAAACTAATTCAAAATATTTAGTCGGAATTCTAATGAAAAAAATATTTCTACTCGCTTTATTCTCCCTGCTCGTATCTAATTTCACATTTTCACAAATCCCGGATCATGAATATTTTAAGGCAAACGGGGAAGTCTATTTTAAATTTCAGAATAATTTGAAATTATCTCTTGAAGATCTGACAACAATAATTTCAATTGACAAAGTAACTAATGACTTTATTTATGCATACGCAAATGAAAATGAATTCAAAAACTTTCTCAAATTTTCATTAAACTATCAGATACTTCCTCACCCCGGAGATGTGCCGAATGTTAGAATGAGCTCCGATGTCGAAGAGATCACAGACTGGAACACTTACCCTACTTACGAAGCTTATGTTGCAATGATGAATAATTTTGCAGTTTCGTATCCAAACATCTGCCAAATTGTTGATGCCGGAACAACGGTTCAGGGAAGAAAAATCTTGTTCGCCAAAATTTCCGACAATGTAGGCACAAGAGAAGCAGAGCCTCAATTTATGTATTCATCAACCATGCATGGGGATGAAACTGCAGGATATGTACTTATGCTGAGATTGATTGACTCTCTCTTAACCAGTTACGGGAACGATGCACGCATTACCAATATGGTTGACAATATTGAAATTTGGATAAATCCCAATGCCAATCCCGACGGTACTTACAGACTTGGAAATAACACAGTTACAGGTGCACGCAGATATAACGCTAACGGATATGACATAAATCGAAATTTTCCCGATCCTGCAGCCGGACCAAACCCAAACGGTCCCTGGCAGCCGGAAACAATTATAATGATGAACTTAGCTCAGGCAAATAAATTTGTAATGTCTGCAAATTTTCATGGCGGTACAGAAGTTGTAAACTATCCGTGGGACCATAAAGCGGCGCTTCACCCCGATGACAACTGGTTTTATTACATCTCACGTCAATACGCCGATACAGTTCACGCGAACGCCCCTTCTTATTACATGAATGGATACGATAACGGCATCACAAACGGTTATCAGTGGTATCAGGTATTCGGGGGCCGGCAGGATTACTATACTTATTTTAATTACGGCAGAGAAGTAACCATTGAAATATCAGACACAAAATTATTGAGTGCAAGTCTACTGCCTGCTCATTGGGAATATAACAAAAGATCATTTTTAAATTATATGGAACAGTGTCTATTCGGTATTTCCGGGGTGGTATTAAACTCCGAAGGGCAGCCTGTAAAAGCAAAGGTGTTTATTACATCGCACGATTTTGATAATTCAGAAGTTTACTCTGATTCCGTAACAGGATTCTACCAGCGAATGATATATCCCGGTACTTATGATGTTGTAGTCTCGGCAGAGGATTACTCGCCCGTAACTTTTGAAAATGTAATTGTTCAACAAAACTCATCAACCAATTTGAATGTTCAGCTTCAATCAACAATTCCCGTGGAACTGGCATCTTTCACTGCATCGACAGCCGGAGAGAATATAATTCTGAATTGGAAAACCGCAACCGAAACAAACAACCAGGGTTTTTATATTGAACGAAAAACAAATGAAACCACCTGGCAGCAGATCGGATTTGAAGAGGGCGCCGGCAATTCAACGGAACCGATTCAATATTCCTTTACCGACATTAATGTTTCTACAGCAAAATATTTTTACAGATTGAAGCAAGTTGACCTCGACGGCACATTTGAATATTCAAACACCGTAGAGATTTCATTTATGAAATCTCAGCCGACAGAGTTTGTCTTGGAACAAAATTATCCGAATCCGTTTAACCCAACAACCAAAATAAAATTCAGCATCTCGACCCCACCCCGTCCCTCCCCTTACCAAGGGGAGGGAGACAGGGAGGGGTTTCTTGTTTCTCTTACAGTTTATGATATGATTGGTAACGAGATTGCAACACTACTCAACGAACCAAAATCCCCCGGAAACTATTCTGTTGAATTCGACGGATCAAAATTTGCAAGCGGAATTTACATCTGTAAATTATCGGTAAATAGCGGAAGCGAAAATCTTGTTAAGTCGATCAAAATGCTTTTGATGAAATAAATATTGAAAAACGAAGAGACGTTAAACGAAAGACGAAGTTATAATGTGTCATTCCGGGCTTGCCTGTCGGCAGACAGGCTTGACCCGGAATCTATTTAACTAATTAATAAAGCAGCCCGCTTTTTATGTATTGATGATCTCGACATGAATTTAGAACGTGTCGAAATAATCAAATAATATCGACACGTAGTTTGAGGTTACAATCCTACATACTTTTCAACGAAATTCTTATATTTATTCTCTAAATGAGTAGGATTAAACTTGAAGCCATTCAAACCACATGATCTTCCAATAAAAAGTTTCGATTGGTCTAAATACATTTCTTTAATCTCGGAAGCTAATAGAGAATTAGCCAGATATGACGGCTTACTGCAAAGCATTCCCAACACAGAAGTTATTCTTTCACCGCTAACAACTCAAGAAGCTGTACTATCTTCGAAAATTGAAGGAACTCAAGCTTCATTGGAAGAAGTTTTAGAGTTTGAAGCAAAAAAGAATAAAAACATTCCTAAATATGAAGACATTGAAGAAGTAATCAATTATCGCAATTCGTTGAAGGAAGCAACCGAAAAAATCCAAAACGGGCTTCCAATTTCTTTGCGGCTAATCAAAGAGATGCATCGGAGCTTGCTGCAAGGTGTTAGAGGAGAAAATAGTGATAGAGGAAGTTTTAGAAGAATTCAAAACTGGATTGGAAAACCCGGTTCAAAATTGGATGAAGCAAGTTTTATTCCTCCACCGCCAAATGTTTTAATGAATCATTTAGACAAATTTGAAAAGTATATTCATTTTGAGGAAAAAGATAGAATTGTTCAGCTGGCATTTATCCATGCTCAATTTGAGATTATTCACCCATTTTTGGACGGTAACGGCAGAATTGGAAGATTATTAATTCCTTTATTTCTATACGAAAAAGGCATTTTGATAAAACCGCTTTTTTATATCAGTGCATATTTTGAAGCAGATAGAGAGATCTACTATTCAAAATTGAATTCTGTTACATCAAATAATAATTGGGAAGTATGGATTGAATATTTTCTTAAAGTTGTAATAGAGCAATCTAAGAAGAATATAGTATTGGCAAAGGAAATTCTTTATTTATATAATTCTTTGAAACAGGAGATTGTAGATATTACCCACTCCCAATATTCACTACAGATACTGGATTTTCTTTTTGAATTGCCGAAGTTTACAACGACAGATTTTATTTCAAAGGTTGGTATTGAGAAAAAACAAGGATACAAGATATTAGATAGACTCAATAGACAGATAATTTTACTTGAAGAAAAAGGGAAGGGTAATAGACCTAGTTTTTATAGTTTTAATAGGCTTTTAGATATAACTTCCTTGCCGTATTAAATTTGTGGGGTCTTTGAACTACACAAATAATTTTGCGGGGTCTCCACACCCTTACAAATATTTCTATTGGGGGCTTGACCCCCTACAAATAATTTTACGCGTTGGTAATTTTAACATGAATTATGAAGGAGTCCAAAATATTAAGAAAATTTCGACATGAGGATTAAATAATTGAGCAATAAGAAATTATAATTAAATTTTAGCCATTTTCTTTAATTATAAATAATCATAATTAAGTCAGATCAAAAGAAACCCACCCACTGACCAATAAAATGGCGGGTAAACTTCAATTCCTCCCGATAAATCGGGACAGGCTCTCCCAAGAGGGGACTAAAAATTAAACGTTGAAAATTGGTGCAGCATCTTTAAAATCTAAATTAGAAATTCCCCTCCTTGGACTTGTGCGCTGCAGCGTAGGGGTTAGGGGTGGGTTTTTAA
>JAENZU010000390.1 GCA_016841125.1 Melioribacter sp.
TAATAAAACCTTAAACATTTTAAAGGTTAAATAAGTTCTTAAAAACAGGCAACTATAAAATAGAATTATAAACGGCATCGGCAAATTCTGATGCGGAGGAGGGTCCTTGCGCAGTAATTATTTTTCCCGAACTAACAATACATTTATCAACGAATACGGCTCCTTCCTTTTCGATTTCTTTTTTATTTTCAGGGAAGCATGTCGCATTTTGATCTTTAAGTAATCCTGCTCTCGCCAGAATAACGACTGCCGAACAGATTGCAGAAACTGTTTTTTTATTCTGATAAAACTTTAAAGCCGCCCTTTGCAAAATTTGGTTATCCCAATAATTTTTCACACCGCTGCCGCCGATAAAAATAATCCCGGTAAAATTCCTCTCGTTCAAATTGAAAAACGAAACATCTGCCTTCACCTTTAATCCGAGGCTTCCAACAGCAGCGGCATTCGCATCCGATGCAATAAATACATTTATCCCGCGGCGTTCCAAATTATTCTTAACCGAAAGATATTCCGTTTCATTGAAATTCTTTGCGGGTAGAATAATTAAAACACTTTTCTTTATGATGGATTGGGCATTCATTGTTTTCTTTTATTTAAACACAAAAATATAGCAAATGATGAGCGGGTAAAGAAGTAAAATTATTTATCATCTCCCCACTTGAGTATTTCAAGTTTAACCTCCACTACGCCGTCTTCAATCATATCTAAAGCTTTCGCAGTACCCAGCGATAAGTCGATCATTCTTGTTCGATGCTGCGGCATTCTGTCATTTATTCTTATAACCGCCGATTTATTATTGCTCAAATTTGTCACTTTAATTTCAGTACCGAATGGGAATGTTGGATGTGCTGCGGTCAGACCGTTCATATCATAAATTTCACCGTTAGCAGTTTGTCTTCCGTTAAACTCATCGGAATAAAACGAGGCTAAGCCTGTGTAAACATTAACTGCAGTAGTTGATGATTCTTTTACTGCCGGCGGTTTTGAACTGCTTTCACCTCTGCTGAATTTAACGGAGGGAGAGCAGCCGTAAAAAAGAATTAATATTAAACCAATTCTAATTAAGTGATTCATAATTTCTCAAAATATTTTTTGATTTGAGGGATTAAATTAATCGCTAAAAACAGTTTTGATAAATTCAAACTCCTCATCATTCAATGGATTATCAGCCGCTGAAAGATTTACTTTTACTTGTTTCAAATTTCTGAACCCTGGGATGACCGCTCCCACAACTTTGTAATGAAGTAAATATTGAAGAGCTGCACGAGCCAATTCTTCGTTTGATCCTCCGAATTTCTCTTTGAGCTTTTCCAATTTCGGTTCGAGTTTGGCAAGATTCTCCGCGCTGAATTTATCCGATCCTCTCCTGTGATCCCCTTCCTCAAATTTAGGCGGATTCTTTTTATCATATTTATCCAAAAGCAGCCCTTGTCCAAGAGGACCGAAAGCCACAAATGAAATTTGATTTTCTTCGAGAAGTTTTCTTACCGGTGTACCGTCTGCTAAAAATCCATCCCCCATTGCACTTGCAAAACTTTGCAGTACATCGGGTTTAACTTTCGGCACCAATTTTACAAAGTCTTCATTTCTGTAAGCAGATTGACCGATCAGTCTGATCTTTCCTTCTTCTTTTAGTTTGTACATTACTTCGACGGCTTCATCCAAGTACTCATCATTACTTCCGAAATTACCGTGATGGAAATAATAGAGATCGATATAATCCCGTTTCAAATTTATTAAAGATTGTTCGCACTGGTGCCTGATATGCGCCGGTTCGTAAGCGTGCTCTGCTGTTCCCTGAAACCATCCTACTTTAGTGGCGATTACCACGTCATTAATTTTCGATCCCAAAACTCTTGCAAGCATTCTCTCTGCTTTGCCGTTGCCGTAAACGTCAGCGTTATCGAAATGATTAACGCCATTATCGATAGCATAATCCACAGCTTGCTGAATTTCACTTTCATCCACATCAGCCCATCCGATAGAAACACCCTTAGCCCAGTTTTTGCCGCCCATTGTCCAGCAGCCTAAACTAATTTCTGAAACTTTTATTTCACTCTTTCCAAGTTTTCTAAATTTCAAAGGTCCTCCTAAAATTAAAATATATTCCACTTTCTTTTTTCTATTACATCTCCGCTTGAGGGATCGATAAACATCTCTTCCCCATTAGCTTTATGGTAATCGGCATTTCTGCTTTCTTGTGTAGTTGATGTTATGTGCCACAAATATTTTTTAAATTCCGGCTGCCATTCGAATTCCACTTTCCAATCTTTAATTCCCCCGGGCAGATCATTTTCAAATGCAATCTGTTTGGCATTTTCTGAATCTACATTGTAACAATCGCCGCTTGATTCAATGCAATCGGGGATTCCAATAACAGGAAGTTTTTCATTTACATTTCCGCTTTTATCAACATGAAGTGAAATTTGTTCAGCTATAAAATCGTGCTGCGGCATTGTGAATATGTAACTTAAATAATATCCGCTTGCAGTCTCCTTTGAGTTTGCGTTATCATAAAAAATAAATTTTTCAAAAAATTCATCCCCAACTTTTGATATCAAGTAATCGTTCCCTTTTGATATAATATTTTTTGGAAGTTCATTTTGCATTTTGGCCCCGCAGTTACAACTGCATGAAAATAATCCTGCAGCAAAAACAATTGTGAAAAGTGAAGTTATCAATAGTTTCATTTGAGTAAATTTCCTTTTTTGATTGCTAAAAATAACTAAAATTTTATGAAGATGAACTTTGCAAACTTTAGTTTATTTTCCGATGTTAAATTTGTTTATCAATTGAGTATGTGAATTTTTATGAATCCCAAAACAATTAAAGTAGAAAATAAAAAACTAAAAGTAGTTTGGACAGATGAAACCTCATCCGAAATTGGATTGGAGTATCTGCGTCGCGAATGTCCATGCGCTAATTGTAAAGGTGAAACTATACTTTTCAAAACAATGAGACCGGTAAAGAAAGACCTCTCATCTCCGGACGTATTTAAAATTCAAAAGATAGAAATAATCGGAGGCTACGCGGCAAAAATAATTTGGAAGGACGGTCATAATACCGGGCTCTATACTTGGGAATATCTAAAAACTCTTGCCGATGATAAAGCCTCCGGTAAATCTCACGAATATAAACCGCTTATTTAAATGCTTACAAAATCAGAGTTAAAATATTACTCGAGCCTTTTAACAAAAAAGCACCGGCAAAGTGAAGGGAAGTTTTTAATCGAAGGAAAACGGCTTTGCGTAGAGGGACTAAAAAGCAACTATACTTCTGAGATTATTTTTTACACCGATCAATTTGAAAACTCAAATAAAGGTTTTGTAGAATCTTTCCGTAATATTCGTTCAGAAATAATTAAAGAATCCGATTTTAAAAAAATCAGTGGCACTAAAAATCCCCAGGGAATTGCAGTTTGTTTTAAGTTTCCTCAATCCAATTCGGAAAAAGAAATTAATTCAAATTTCATAGTTGCACTTGAAAGCATTTCAGATCCCGGAAATCTTGGAACTATTTTACGCACATGCAATTGGTTTGGAATTAATGACATAATTTTAAGTGAAGATTGTGCCGATGTTTACAATCCCAAAACTTTGCGTGCAAGTATGGGGGCAATTTTTTACTTAAATTTTTTAGAGACTAATAATTTTATAGATTCACTAATCAAATTCAAAACAAGGGGATATTCAATCGTATCAACAAATATGAATGGGAAAAATCTTAATGAATATTCTGCCTCACCTAAAACAATTATTACTTTTTCAAATGAAGCGAACGGTCCCTCAAAAGATTTATTAAAAATAAGTGACGAGCTTTTAACGATCCCTAAATTCGGTAATGTAGAATCCTTGAATGTTGCATCAGCCGCCGCAGTAATTTTAGCCCAACAGAAATTGAAGCATGATTGAATAATTATTATTGACCACAGCGAGTTGCTAACTTAAAATTGAGCACTCAGCTTTTAGCAATTAGCCGCTAGTTTTTAGAACTCAAAATTACTTTCTACTGACTTCTGACTACTAAATCAATACCGATCTTTCGACCAAGTTTTAAGCGCCTTTACAATGTCTTCCAT
>JAENZU010000391.1 GCA_016841125.1 Melioribacter sp.
TTTGCGAAAATTCCCCCGATTGAGGAATGTTGGAAATTGAAAAAGATGTGACCAAAACTGGCGGAATATAAAAATTACTCTCAACACTCTCGGAGAAAAAATAATTCACACCATTGATGCCTCCGAAAAACATTTCCCCCGTTTTTGATTTGAAATATGCACCGCCGCTGAATTCAAGACTTTGGAGACCATCCTGAAGATCATATTCTGAAAATATTTCTTCTCGATAATTGAATTTTGAGATGCCGTTATCACTGCTCATCCAAAGATTAAATTTATCGTCTTCTAAAATTCCATAAACAACATCACTTCCTAATCCGCTTTTTTCAGTATATTTGAGAAAAACACCGCTTGCTCTATCGAATTTGTTTAACGCTCCGCCGTAAGTACCAATCCAGAGGTCGTTATTTGTATCTTCATAAATTGAAAGAATTCTATTATCGGAAATTGAATTTCTATAGTTAAGATCATTCTTGTACGTAATAAATGAGTTTTCTTTTTCATTAAATTTGCATAACCCGCCGCCAAAGGTACCCACCCAAATTGTGCTGTCTCTTCCTTCATACACTGAATAAATTCGGTCATCACTGATCGAATTAGGGCGGTCGGCATCGAATTTAAATCTCCGGATGTTCAATATTGTTTTGTTTTTATAATCGTATTCAAATTGGATTAAACCTTCGCCGAAAGTACCGACCCAAAACCTGCCGCGCGAATCTATAAGCAACGCTTGAATTTGATTTGATTTTGAAATTATATCAAGCTTTTTAAATAAATCAATTTTCTTAAAAGTACCTTTATCTTGATAATAACAAAATAATCCTTTTGAATAAGTGCCTATCCACATATTTCCGGTCTTATCTTCAACCAGTGATCTAATATGCTGATCTTCCAATTTACTGGTTGATGGATTATAAACCTCATATTCATTTTTAGCTCTATCAACTCTGTTCAATCCGCCACGATAAGTTCCTACCCAGAGGTATCCCTCCGTATCCTCTATCACGGACCAAACTACATTATCACTTAAACTATTATCGGTTAATACCGAACTGGTGATATGACCAAATTTTTTACGGCGTTTTTCAAATTTGCTTATTCCTTCACCCAAATGGGTTCCGATCCACAATATTCCGGATTTATCAAATTTAAGAGAGATTACATCATTGTCGGCAAGTGAATTATCATCTAATGGATCTGATAAAAAGTGATTAAATTTATTTTTCGCGAAATCTAATTTGTCAAGACCTCCACCAAATGTGGCTATCCACAATTGCCCTTCTTCATCCTCTTCCAACGCCATGATTGTGTTGTTGCAGAGAGAATTAGAATTTCCCGCTTCATTTTTATAAACTTTAAATTGTGTTTCGGAGGGTTGATGAAGCTTATCGGAAGGATCAAGTTTGTTCAATCCCCCATCATAAGTTCCAATCCAAATTGCCCCGTTAGAGTCCTCAAAAATTTCTATTACTTTATCATTACTCAGTGATAAAGAATTTTGAGGGTCGTTCACAAATTTATCAAAACTGCAATTTATTTCAACGTTTACCAGTTCAAAATTTTTCAGTCGGTTTAGACCTCCGTTAAATGTTCCAACCCAAATTATTGATTCTGAATCGATTAATATTTTCATTACCCTGTCATAAGCCAAACTGTTTGGATCATTTTCATCGTGATGAATATGATAAATTTTATTGTTCTGACGGTCGTAGTATTTAATACCTTCACCGAAAGTTCCAATCCAAAGATTGCCCGAAAGCTCCTCCGCAATTGATGTAACGGTAAAATTATTATTGCGAGAAATGGTAATCGGGAACTCATAAACCTGATCTTCTAAATTCAACTCAGGTTTGGAACCATCTGAAATAAAGACTCTTTCAAATGTTTCAGATTTTCTGTTGAATTTGTTCAGGAATCCGCTGTTGGTTCCAATCCACAATTCTCCTTGAGAATCTTCAAATAATTGCGAGATGCTATTATCGGAAAGAGATAGAGAATCAAAAGGATCGTTATTATAAACCTTAAATTTGTAGCCGTCGTATCTGTTCAAACCATTTGAAGTTGCGAACCAGATATATCCTTTTTTATCCTGAAGTATATCCGAAATCGTAGTTTGCGAAAGTCCGTCTTTAATTCTAAGATGTTTAAAAACATATTCAAACTGCTGCGCAATTAAACAATTGGTTAGAATAAATAGAAGTGATGCAATTGATAATATTTTAATAATAAATTTCATTTTCTCATTATTCGTTCAAAATCTGCAAATCCAATATAAATTTTGAGTGATTAAATAAACAGAGAAAATAAAATCTATATTTAAATATCAGTGGTCAGCCAGCAATTAATTTTATACCGGTTGACCACTATAATTTTTGTTACGTTCCTCAAGTATCATCAGATATTATTTCATCAGAATACATTTCTTTGTTTCGGTAAAACTGCCAGCCGTCAATTTGTAAAAATAAATTCCGCTGGGAAGTGAATTCCCATTAAATTCAACTTCGTAACTGCCTGTTTCTTTTACTTCGTTTACGAGAGTTGCTGCTTGGTTACCAAGGATGTCGAAAACCTTTAGAGTTATTAATCCCTCGACTCCGCTCGGGACGACAAATTCAATTGTTGTACTTGGGTTGAATGGATTTGGATAGTTCTGATGCAGTTTGAATTCGGTAACTATATTTTTATCATCAACGCCGGTGGACCCGGTGCCTATCCTTACAAGTAACATGGCATTTATTCCAGGAGAAGTCTCTTCGCTTCCACAGACCAAAAAGCCACCATCGCTTGTTGGTTCAACTGAGTGTGGTCGGCTGGATAATCCGGTTGTTCTGTAAGTAATATCCCACAGCATATTACCGCTTCCGTCTGAAACAACAAACCAATGTTAGTCGGATGGATTTGTTCCGTAAATATGCCAGCCTGCTAGAAGGTAATGTCCGTTTATAGAGGTATTTGCTACACAACCGTATTGAACTTGTTCACCGATACCATATTCTTGAAGCCATTCTAATCCAAGACTTTGATTCAATTTAAGAAGAGACATCTGGATTCCGTTTTCACCCCAGGCTCCTCCAACAATGAAGCCGCCGTCGTTTGTTTTGCGTATTGAACTAGCTTCATCAAATTGATTCATTGTGCCGTGAAATATAAAATCAGTCTGATTGCCGTTTTCATCAGTTCGTATAAAAAACATATCTCCACCCTGAATTGAATCCGGGCCTGACTCAGTATAACCACACATCACAAATCCCGGTCCGTAATCATTTTCAACTCCGAGAAAATAATCGAATTTGTTAAATTCTCCGTAGTTTTTATGCCATAAAAGAT
Source organism: Melioribacter sp. (assembly GCA_016841125.1). Classification (GTDB taxonomy): domain Bacteria; phylum Bacteroidota; class Ignavibacteria; order Ignavibacteriales; family Melioribacteraceae; genus JAENZU01. Next base: position 3,328 of record JAENZU010000391.1, read on the forward strand.
TGCCCGATGCGTCGGCTTTCATGGCAACTCCGTAACCCACCAATTTTATCCCTAGATAAAATGCATTGCTGCCGACCATTACAAATCCGCCGTCGGGCGCAACAACCAGTCTTTCAGTCGCACAGACGGTATCCGCCGAATATGAGATTGGGTAAAACTTATCCCACTCATAATCACCGTTCGCATTCAGCTTGAGAAGTCTGAATCCATTTTGGAGCAGTGTAGTGCCGGATTGACCGTAACCGAAGAGAGCGAATCCGCCGTCGGGAGTTGGTTTCATATCGCTGCAAACAAAACTTTTCATAATATCATCAAAATACTTTTTGCGCCAGAGCTCATTTCCGTTAGCATCGGTTTTAACTATGAAAGCTTTTATAAAGGGATCCGTACAATGCCCGGCAGCTACAATACTGCCGTCTGAAAGTTCAACGGCTGCTTGCCCGAAAACCTGTCCGGGAATACTCATCATATATTCGTTATAAAAAAGTTTTGTCCAGAGTGTATCGTATGTCTGCGCGTAAGAACAGATTGCCGATAGTATTATTAAACAAAATATTTTAATTATTGTCGATTTCATTTTTCCTCCTCGTATCCGCTAGAGCGAATGTCGAAAAAATTGTATAAAACATTTATTTAATCAGTATCATTTTACGTGTAATCTCACAACCTGCTGATTTGAGTTTATAATAATAAATTCCGCTTGTTAAATTTTTTCCATCAAAATTAATTTTATAATT
>JAENZU010000392.1 GCA_016841125.1 Melioribacter sp.
TATGGGGACAAAAGTTAGTCTTATCTTTAGCTCCTAATTTTCATATCTTGCCTCATTATTTTACAGATTTAATTTTCAATCCAATTCAGGTAAAGATGAAGAGAACCAATTTTTCCGGCAATTCAAAATGGGAAGATGTAGTGGGGTATTCGAGGGCGGTAAAAGTCGGCAGCAGAATTTATGTATCCGGTACTACAGCCGTTGATGAAAATGGAAAAATAGTTGGAGTAGGAAGCTCCTACCTTCAAACAAGATTTATTCTACAGAAAATAAGTAATGTGCTTTCTGAATTGAATGCAGATTTATCCGATGTGGTGCGGACACGAATGTTCACCGTCAATATAAATGATTGGATAGAAATATCGCGCGCGCATTCTGAATTCTTTAAAGATATAAAACCTGCGTCAACTTTGGTAGAAGTTTCCAATCTAATTGAACCGGAACTTTTAATTGAAATTGAAGTTGAAGCAGAAATAATTAAAGAGAAAATTTGAATAGAAAAGGAAGCTGAATGAATTTTAATCCCGTAACTCAAGATCCTCTTATTACAGATAAAGAATTTCCATCTTCGATGATGCCTATAAGTTTAATGAATAATGGAGTTAAAATAATTGGGACATATTTTTTAGCAGCCGGCAAAGGTCCGCATCCACTTGTGCTGCTTTTGCACGGATTCCCCGGCAACGAAACTAATTACGACATCGCTCATGCGGTCAGGAGATTCGGCTTCAATGTTTTTGTATTTCACTACCGGGGTTCATGGGGCAGCGGAGGTAATTTCAATTGGACAAATTCTTTGGAAGATGTGCAGTTTGTATTGGATGAAATTAAATTGAATAGAGATGAAACTTTGCGGCTCGACCCCGAAAAAATAATTCTGGTGGGTCACAGTATGGGCGGCTTTGCTTCTCTATTAACGGCAGTCAATAATTCCGAAATTAAAAACGCCGCATCATTGGCAGGTTTCAATCTCGGTTTTTTCGGAAAATTTCTTAAAGAGAATCCTCAATATCATGAATTGACAAAAGAACGTTTGGCTTACGGGACCGCAATGCTCAATGGTACAAGCCCTTCACAATTATTAGATGAGATGATCGCCAATTATGCCGAATGGAACTTGATGAACTATGCTGATGAACTTATCAAAAAAAATATTCTACTAATTGGTGCTAAGTTCGATACCGTGGCAATACCCGAACTTCATCACTATCCTCTGCATAAAGTATTTGAAACGGGAGCGGCAGATAATTTTGAACACTATGAATTAAACGCAGGACATTCATTTTCCGACAGCAGAATTAGAGTTACTGAAATTTTAATAAATTGGTTAATAAAAATTAAATTTTAAATATGAGCGCATTAGAAGAAAGCAAGAGTATTGGCGATATGCCGGTTGAAGAGTTCCGGGAATTTGGGCATAAAATGATAGACTGGATTGCCGACTACTTGAAAGATATCGAAGAATTACCGGTTCTGCCAGACATAAAACCGGGAGATATCAAATCGCAGTTGCCTGAAAATCCGCCGGAAACAGGTGAAGAATTTTCTAAAATATTTAGAGATGTTGACGATCTAATTCTCCCCGGGGTCACACATTGGAATCATCCTAACTTTATGGCATATTTTAATTCCACTGCCAGCGGACCCGGGATACTTGCTGAAATGTTAACCGCAGCGTTTAATATAAATGGAATGGTTTGGAAGACTTGCCCTTCATCCGCCGAACTGGAAGAAACCATGCTGAATTGGCTAAAACAGATATTGAATTTACCGGAAAATTTCTGGGGGATAATTTACGATACAGCCTCTGTCAGTACGATGCATGCCGTGGCTTGCGCCCGTGAGTATTATCAAGATTTGGAAATTAGAAAAAGGGGGATGAGCGGAAGGAACGATCTGCAGAGGTTGAGAGTTTATGCTTCAGAACATGCTCACTCCTCTATCGATAAAGCTGCTCTTACTCTAGGACTTGGTTTGGAGGGAATTCACAAAATTGAAGTGGATGATCAATTCCGTATGATACCGGAAAAATTAGCCGAAGCCATTGAAGAAGATTTGTCTAAAGGTTATTACCCAATTTGTGTTGTTGCAACAATTGGTACAACTTCAACTACAAGCGCAGATCCGCTTGAGAAGATTGCCGAAATTGCAAAATCAAAAAATATCTGGCTTCACGTTGATGCGGCTCATTCGGGGGTAACTGCAATGCTGCCCGAAATGGCAGAATATTTTAGTGGAATTGAACATGCAGATTCGATGGTGGTTAATCCTCACAAGTGGCTGTTTACCCCAATAGATTTAAGTGTTTTTTATACTAAACATCCCGATGTATTAAAAAGTGCATTCAGCCTTGTTCACGAATATTTAAAGACTGCCGAAGATAATAGTGCAATAAATTATATGGATTACGGGATCCAGCTTGGCAGAAGGTTCCGTTCGCTAAAGCTTTGGTTTATCATTCGGTACTTTGGTAAAAATGGTTTGGCAGATAGAATTAGAGAGCACATCAGATTGGGCAATATGTTTACATCATGGGTAGATGCAAGCGAAAACTTTGAGCGACTTGCACCTGTTCCGTTTTCTACAGTTTGTTTTCGAGCGTTAAAAGAAGATTCAAGTGGAGAAGAAATAAATAATTTTAACCAAAACTTAATGGATGAAATTAACAAAACCGGGAAATTATTTTTATCCCATACAAAATTGAACGAAAAATTTTCTATCAGACTTGTTGTATCAGGCATCAGAACTGAAGAGAGGCATGTTAAAGAAGCATGGAACTTAATACAAAAAGTTTATAATGAAAAAATAAACGATCCGAATTAATATGAACACCTACTTCGACTTTGCTCTGCTTGCCTTTACATCACTATTTACAATGGTCAACCCGCTTGGGGTAATTCCTGTTTATGGGTCGCTCACTTCTTCAATGTCTACTACGGAAGCGCGCGGCGTAGCGTTCAAGGCAGTGTTTACGGCACTAATGATAACATTGATATTTGCATTTACAGGCGAGTTTCTTTTTAATTTTTTCCAAATATCAGTAAATAGTTTACGTGTAGTCGGCGGTGTAATTTTCTTTATGACTGGTTACGATATGCTTCAGGCCCGTTTGATTAGAACAAAATCAGACGGCGAAACGGAACATCAGTATGCCAGTGATATTGCAATTACTCCTCTAGCAATACCAATGATATGCGGACCCGGTGCAATAACGGTATCAATTGTTTTGATGAGTGATTCGACCGAAATAACGCAAAGAATAATATTGATTGCAGTTATTGTGTTTGTAATGGTTCTTACACTGCTGTTTCTATTGAGCGGTAGAAAAATATTGAAGGCTCTCGGTGAAAGCGGTTCAAAAGTTTTAATGAGAATAATGGGTTTAATTGTAATGGTAATTGCAGTTGAATTTTTATTTGCCGGATTAAAACCAATGGTAAAAGAATTGCTTTCCAAATAGTTTTAAAATAAAAAATGCGGTTCGGAGAACCGCATCGAATAAGTGATCAAAGTAAATATTTTTACACTACTTCAACCTGTTGTGCTTGAAGACCTTTGTCGCCTTGAGTTACTTCAAACTCTACTTTCTGACCTTCATCTAAAGATTTGTAACCGTCCCCTGCAATTGCGCTGAAATGAACGAATACATCTTCGCCGTTTTCGCGGGTAATGAAACCAAAACCCTTGGTACGGTTAAACCATTTTACTGTTCCGCTTTCGCGATCCGACATGTAAAAAACCTCCATAAAAAATAAACGTAAATATTGGAGAAAGTTACTTCGTATCCTCTTTAAGCCAATAGGCAATAGGTTAAACTGGTATACTCTCTCCAAATGCAATTTGCAAATATTTATTTTCTTTTCCAAATTTTTATAGCCTCTCAAAATTGCTGCCGATGAAACTTTTACGCTAAAATTTTCATTTATTAATTTATCCATTAAATTTGTCCATTGGATAATATTCTATTTAACTAAGACGGAGGTTGTAATGATTTTTATTGTAGCTGTTCTTGCGGCAGTAGTCGCTGTGTTTGTTTTTATCAATTCTAAAAAAGCCGGT
>JAENZU010000393.1 GCA_016841125.1 Melioribacter sp.
ATGAAATATTGAGAAGAGAAAATTTGGTTATGAGGGAATCTGTAAACGGTTTAATTAAAATGTCTTATCCAAATTCATTTAAAAATATTTACGAAGATCGAGGGCGTGTTCTGCAAACAACTTTCAGCAGCAAAAAAAGTAATTGTTTAAACTGTGATTTGCTTTGCAATAAATGTATTGAAGTCTGTCCAAACCGCGCAAATATTGCTCTTGAGATCAATTCTGATTTGTTCAAAGATAAATTCCAAATTGTTCACATTGATAATCTTTGTAATGAATGTGGAAACTGTGCTACATTTTGCCCATACAATGGTAAACCTTATAAAGATAAGTTTACAATCTTTAATAAAGTTGAAGATTTTTCTAACAGCACAAATACCGGCATATTAAAAAATGTTAACGCTACTTATAAATTAAGATATCAAAATGAGTTGTTAGATTTTAGTATTGGAGATTTGGAAAAGCAAGATTTACCTAATCAGATTAAAGAAGTAGTATTAAATCTTACGCAAAAAGACTATTGGTTCTGATTAGGTCAATCATTTTCAATATTTACTACAATAGATTCTTCAATTGCGGAAATGATCTGTTTGTATCCGGTACACCTGCAGAGATTTCCTGCAATCGCCTCCCTTATTTCTTGTTCAGCCGGGTTCGGATTTAAAAGTAAAAGAGAATATGCGGATATTATCATTCCCGGGGTACAAAATCCGCATTGAACCGCCCCTTTCTTTAAAAAATTCTCTTGTAACCTGTGCAATTCGCCGGAATTTGCTAAACCTTCAATTGTCAGAATTTCTTTACCATCAATTTGACATGCTAAAATTAAACATGAATTGACCGCTTTCCCATCCAAAATAATTGTGCATGCTCCGCATTCTCCAATTCCGCAACCTTCTTTGGTTCCTGTCAAACCGTACTCATCTCTTAAAAAGTCAATCAATCTAACTCCGGGATTAACTTCTGCCTTTACTAATATTCCGTTTAAATTAAATTCAATTGCAATCATTTGCATAATTACTCTAGTAAATGTTTTTTTAAGTGATGAGAAATATTCTCAGTCAGCACCGGTAACTTGTATAAAGTAGACCAGCGTAAACCACTAATTTCTAATACTTTATCTGCGAGCATCTTAATTAAGGATTCTATCATTTCAGAAGTAATTTTTTTATTTTGATAAATTTCTTCAATCTCGCGAAACCTTTTTCCGATTGGCGTGATTGCACCTACTGCAAATCTTAATTCGTGTAAAATACCATTTGACTTATCATATAAACAAGCAAAAGTCAGCCTGCTTACTGCAACTCCCCTCCTTCTTCCAAGTTTGTAGAAAAAGCCTTTCAAATTTTGAATATGGGAAAGATCAATGATAATCTTGGTTAAAATTTCATTTTTTCTTAAATCGGTATTGTATGCATCTTTGAGAAAATCACTTAACTCAACAATTCGTTTCGAATCCCATGAAGTCAATTCCAACTTTGCACCTAATGCTAGTAGAGGAGGAACACTATCCGCGCAGGGAGCATTATTGGAAATATTTCCCCCAATTGTTGCGCGGTTCCTAATTTGCACCGAACCTATTTGAGATACGGCATCAGCAAGAATACCCAATTTTTTTCTTACCAACTCATTTGAAAGAAGATCAGAAAATGATGTTCCAGCTCCAATCATTATCTCTGAATCATTGGATATCATCTCTCTTAATTCTGCGATAGCTCCGATATCAATTAATGTATCGGCTTGAAATCTTCTGCTTGAATGATGATAACCGGGGATAGAATCCGTACCTCCGGCAATTATTTGAGCTTCTCCAAATTCTTGGAGCAGTTGAGCCGCTTCAGAGATAGTCTTGGGTTTATAATATTTATTTATTTTATACACTTCCTCTTCTCAAACTTTCAGGACTTAATTTTTTACCGAGATAAATTTCTTCAATATTCAATGGAAGTTCAAAATATCTTATTCCGGTTGCATTTTTCACCGCGTTTGCAATTGCCGCCGCCGTGAGTTCGAGTGTCGGTTCACCCAATGATTTAGCACCCCAAGGACCATTTGGATCTTGACCTTCAATGAATATTGGATTTATTTCCCCAATATCTTTCGATGTTGGTATAATAATCTGATCAAAATTCTTATCCCTAATATTACCTTTATTTGTGGAAATTTCTTCAAAAATACCATATCCTGCACCTTGTGTAACACCACCATAAACTTGTCCCTCTGCTCCCATTTTATTTATTACTTTTCCGGGATCATGCACGGCAGTGATTTTATCGACATAAATTTCACCTGTCAATAAATTAACAGATACTTCAGCAACCTGGCAGCCGTAAACGTAAGTAAAATAAGCATCCCCTCTTCCCTCTTCCTCATCCCAGTTAGTTTTAGGCGATTTATACCAACCTATTTCTGAAAGACAAACACCTTTTTGATTTGCAAGCTGACAAAGCTCCGGAAAACTTATTATTTCTTTTAGATGACTATCGGTAACTACCTTATTTTTAGTGAACTTAAGTTTAATCTCATCAGTTAAATTAAAGGTCTCTTTCGTTAAATTGATTAACCGATTTTTAATAATTTCAGCACCGTTTTTAATTGCGGCTCCGCCCATCAAAGTGGAACGTGAAGCTACTGTCGGACCGCTATCTGAAATGAACCCAGTATCTTGGTCTAAATAAATTACGCTTTTCGGATTGATCCCAAATACTTCAGCAGTGATTATCGAAAATGTAGTTTTTAATCCCTGACCATTTTCTGCCAATCCGGAGAGAATATAAACTGATCCATCTGCCTGCAACGATACGTAAGCTGCTGCCGCGTCAATTCCTTCTGCTCCCAGAGAACACCCCCTAAAACTGCAAGCCAGTCCGATTCCTCTTCTTAAATGCAGCTCTTCTCTATTTAAATTTAAAAGTATGTTATCTATGGAAAAATTCTCTGTTAAGGTTTTCTGTTTTGATAATAATACCTCTGCAATACCCTCATTTTCTAAATTTAACTTCTTCCATCGTTCCGTAAAATTGGTTTTATCCGCAGCTTCAAGTATTACTTTTTCCAGGTTGATATCATGATTTTCGAGTTTTTGCCCGGTAGCTGTTATTGAGCCGGTTTTTAAACCATTTAATAATCTAATTTTTATTGGATCAATGTTGAGTCTAAGAGCAATTTCATCCATAATTGACTCTTGAGCAAAAATCGGCTGAGGTGATCCGAATCCTCTGAAAGCTCCCGTGTAAGGATTATTAGTATAAACTGCTTTCACTTCTGTTTCGACATTTTCTATTTCGTAAGGTCCGGTCGCCTGCACTACAGTCCGCCATGTAACAAACGGGCTCATTGATGCGTATGCTCCGCCATCGGCAAGCACATTAATTCCCATAGCAACTATTTTTCCATCTCTATTAAAGCCAACTTTATATTTCATAATATAGGGATGCCTTTTATAGCTCTCAATTACAGAGTCTTCACGATTAAGCTTTATTCTAACCGGTTTACCAATTTTAAGCGCCGCCACAGCTGCTCTGGCAGAAAGTATAACCATGGAATCGTCTTTACCGCCGAATGATCCGCCGAGTTCAGCTTGAATGATCCTAACACGGTTCAATTGCCAGCCAAGGACTTTTGCTACTATTCTTCTGGCAGAATGAGGATTTTGAATGCTCCCAATTATTCTGATCTGTCTATTTGAATCTTCAGGGATTGCAGTAACGCATTCGGGTTCAATATAAGCATGCTCCACTAATTGGGTTTTATAGGTCTGTTCAAGAATATAGTCAGAGTTTTCAAAACCTTTATGAATATCCCCTTTTTTAGCAAAATGTCGATTAATAAGATTCGTTCCCGTTTCCGGATGAACAAGAGGAAAATTTGCATCCAAAGATTTTAAAGGGTCTGTCAAAGGTTCTAATTTTTCGTATTCAACATTAACACGGCTTGCAAGCAGTTTAGCAGAAATACTGGATTTTGCAATTACTAAAGCTATTACGTCACCTTCGGTAAGAATTATCTCATGTGCAAATATAGGTTGATCTTCTTTCACCAAACCGATTTTAT
>JAENZU010000394.1 GCA_016841125.1 Melioribacter sp.
AATAATCATGATCATCCTCATCTCCGTTGTAGGTGTAACCGAGATTTAAAGTTGTATCGCATCCGATAAAGTCGTCATTTGCATCCCCGAGATCATCATCCGTCCAGCATGAGATATAAACATCTTCAAAAGTTTCCCCGCTTTTATTTATCACTTTTATTTTTTTGAATACAGCATCTTCAACTTCCGGATCATCACTTGCAAATACAGTAGTCTGAAATTCCAAACCGACGGGGGGAGAACCGTAAAGAAACTTTGTCCTTTGTGAATCGAGATCATTCGCTACATAAAATAGCACTTCATCGCCTATCATTGCGGGTTTATCGAAATTGCGTGTAAACTTGCCGTCGCCATTCACATCCCACCAGGGCGCTCCTTTTTCAACCGGCCAATTGTTATACATCAGTTCATATTTTAGTTTTTCATCATCCGAGGCTGTGATTGGTATTTCTTTTTTGATCTTAAATAATTGGTGAGCAGGATCGAGAGGATCACCCGGAGATCCGTCAGGATTAATATCGCCTGGTATTAATCCATAACGATAAATTGAACCATGCACTCTTACTTCACCATTTATTTTTCCACCAATTAAGAATCCATCCACAAAAATTGCGGGTATCGTAGCCTCCTCGCCACCCGGCCAATGGAATCCCCAACCATCCGTGTAGGGATTATGCGAACTCAAGCCGTTGTTGCCCATCCACATTTTAACTTGGTTAGCGGCTATGTAATCGTATTCATGGTAAAATATAATTGAGAAAACTGAATCGCTTGTGTCAAATATTGTAGAGTCGGCCGAATCTCTTATTCTAATTAAGCACTGCTCAGAAAGATTCTGTACTAATTCAGGAGTAGTGTAATTATGGGTCGTTTGATAGCTTGCAACAAACCGATTCCAATTAGAACCGCCGTTGCTTGAAAAATCAATATCGAATGAGTCAATGTTAAATGAATTCCAAATAACCTGAAAACTGGATCTATTCGGTAATCTTTCACCGCCGTTGGGAGAAACTATTTCTATTGCTTTGTTAAAACCATTTAATTTAGTAAAAGCAAAATGACCCTTATATAATCCTGATAGAACTATGCGGTTATCTGAAGTATTATTTATTGACAATCCTCTTTCAGCAAAATCAGTGAATATGGTTTCTATTAAATCGCCTAACTCATTGGTAATAAATAACGACCCCCTAGAGAAAGGTTTGAAATAAAGTAAACCATCATTTTTTTGAGCAGCTATATCAACACTTCGGGGGATTTGATTTTGAATCCAGAGTATATTACCCTGCTTATCGATTTTTCTTATGACATCTCCGGCAGTAATTATTTTCCCATCGCGGGATTTGATAACAGTTCTGCCGGCGATATTGTTTTCCCAGAGTTTTTCCAATGCATTGGAAAGAGCGATCATTTTTTCATTTACGGCAATTATATAAAGATCATCATTTATTTTTGTGAATGATGAACTATTGATATCTGAATTATTAAAATTTAGATTGACGGGCGATATCTCCTTTGTGAAATTAATATCTCCATTATTTGAAAAAGAATAGATGATAATTTTATTGGCGGCTTTTATTAGGGCTGCAGCAAATATCTCCCCATTTGCGGACTCTTCTGCTTTTCCTATCGAGATCATCTCTCCTTCAGGTGAAGTAAATTCCCGCGGCCAGAGCATGTTTCCGTCCGTATCAAATTTGTAAACAACGAAAGCGGAATCTTTGGTGCCGGTTAGAATTATCGAATCATCGGAGAGGATATCTATGTTTTTTGAATTGATTCTTTTGTGCTTTGCATCAATCTCCCGGTGCCAGATCAGAGTACCTAAAGAATCGAATTTACTTACGGTGAGTTTTTCAAAAATAGTTATAAATCCACCGCTGTTTCCCCCGATGATGTAGCTGCCGTCGCTCAGCTGTTCAATCGAACGTGAATATGTGTCGAGAGTATCATATGTTTTGAAGAATGACTGTCCGCACAAAATTTGTGCGGTAATAAAAATTGATAAAATTATTGTAACAGTTTTTATCATAAAATTAACCTCACTTCAAAAGCATTAATTTTTTTGTGATGCTCCTTCCTGCAGATTGGAGTTTGTAAAAATACATTCCACTCGGCAGATTCGAACCGTCGAATTCGATTTCGTAAGTGCCGGGCTCTAGTGGTTTGTTTAGCAGGGTTGTGATTTCTTGACCGAGTAAATCAAAGATTACTAGCTTCGTTTGTAAAGACGGGGCATGCCCCGTCTCTACGTTAAGGATATTAAATTTTATTTTGGTGGTTGGGTTGAACGGGTTTGGGTAATTTTGGTATAGTGAAAAATCATGCGGCAGATCTGCAATTTCATTTTCAATATTTGTCGGGAACTGCCCGCCGTTGTTTGTATAGAAAACTTTTGTGTTGGTTAAGAGCCAGCCATGGTTTGTATCTACGAAATGTATATCTGAGATTTTACTTGTCAACTCAATTGGATATTCATCCCATGTGTAACCTGAATCTGAACTAAAGAAAAGTTTGAAATCATCGTAACCAATCCTTGTTGAATGCCAAACTCGTGATGCAACACCGGGTACAAATTCACAATCCTCATTTTCCCCGGAAATATTTATTTGAAATTGCTCCCAGCTATTTCCGCTGTCTATTGTTTTACTAACGTCATCACCCCCAAAAGCTAATCCGAAATTTTTATCATAAAACTTGATGGGAGTAGCCATTGGTAGAGGCAGGTTTGTTCCAAACCAATTATTCCCGCCGTCGGTTGTTTTGTACAAATGAGAATATTTTGATTTGAAAAAGCCAAGAGTTGGAGTTATAAATTGAATATCGCGCCAGTCATGCCATGTATATAAAAATCTTAAAGAGGTATCGATCTTGGCAGTCCAATTTTCTCCTCCATTATTTGTGTGTAGAACTCGAACCGGGAAATCTTGATCCCACGATTCCAGGAAACAAACTCCCGTGCTTTCGTCAAAAAAATCAATGTAGCTGAAGAAAGTATAATCGCCTTCGGAGTGCTGTACTTTCCAATCAACGCCGTCATTTTCTGTGTAGAGAATTTTCCAGTATGATGTGCCTAGCGAATCGAAGTTTCTTCCGCATAACCAGATTTTTGACGGGGCAGGCATTGAGATATCCACAATATGAAAATCGTTTATGCTGTCCGGTAAAGAAATTTCATTCCAGTTGATTCCGGCATTTGAAGTTTTGAAAATTGAAAATTTATTTGAAGCATTTTCAAACAAAGTAATGACAGCGTTTAGAGAATCTGGTGCATCCATTGAAATTCGCGCATTTGTGTTCCCCAAATCGGGAAGATCCCCTGTGCGATCGATCCACTGCGGGTAGATCGCAGCACTCAAATAAATAAACAGAATTACTATCAATATCCTCATACAATTTCCATTATTTTAAGAGCAGCATTTTTTTAGATTCCGAAAAACTACCAGCCGTTAATTTGTAAAAGTAAACCCCGCTCGGCAGATTCGAGCCGTCGAATTCGATTTCATAAGTGCCGGGCTGTAGGGGTTTGTTTAAAAGGGTTGCTACTTCTCTGCCGAGGATATCGTAAACCTTTAGCGTACTCAATCCCTCGACTCCGCTCGGGATGACAAGTCCTATTTTGGTGGTTGGGTTGAACGGGTTTGGGTAGTTTTGGTATAATGTGAAATCTTCAACTGTTTCGGGATTTGGAGAATCTTCAACTTTTGTTACGAGAGACACTAAATTATTGTATCCTGCATTTTGAAAATATGCGGCAGCTTCTCTCATCTTGGTTATGCTGTCGAACCTGTCGCTGCCGAGTCCAGGCACCAACGCGATCATCACCCACTGCGTGTCATTGGCGGCTAGATTAAACGGACCGGTGAAAAATACAAACCCTGCCTCACCTCCCGTCCCACTGAGATCATAAATCCAGCCGGTATTTGTAACCGGGTCACCGTTGTAAGGGAATTTAGTCGGCTGACCGGTTGAGGAATCGATACGGACGCCACCATAACGGTCATACCCGCGGGCAATATTCCATGCCTCCGAAACTCCTTTTAT
>JAENZU010000395.1 GCA_016841125.1 Melioribacter sp.
TATCTTTTTCATTTTTCACCTTTCAAAATTAATATGTCTTATTGAATTATAGTTAATTGAATTATCCAAAATCTAACAGACTTTTTAGTTTTATAGTTCAAATTGGGTCACTAATCAATTTAATTTACAAGAATAAACACTGAATTTGGATGAGAATACAATGAGATATTTTAAGGAAAAAGTAGTTTTTGAATAATTCTAGAATAAGAATAGCGGAGAAAATAATTGAATACTGAGATTAAAATGTAGTTACAAATTCTTCAGCATCTTCAGAAATCCGGCATAACTAACCCCCAAATGCTCAGCCGCTTTTGATTTATTTCCCTCAAATTTCCTGAGTGCGCGACTGATCAACCACTTCTTGGCTTCTTCCAATTCATGCATATCACCTTTTTCAAAATGGAAACTTTCTGTGGAACGAATAATTCCATTTTGTTTCGATTTCATCCAGTCCGTGATATCTTCCTCGGATGCACTGCTACCGAAGAGAACCCAATTCTTTACAAAATTTGATAACTGTCTAATATTGCCGCTCCACTCAGAATTTCTTATCAATTCCATAGTTCGTGAATTAATACCAATCGGGTCTACTTGAAATAGAGTTTGATATTTTAATAGAAAATGTTTTAGGAGATGTGTTAAATCCTCCTTTCTCTCACGTAGCGGCGGAAGATCCAATCTGCTGCCTGCAAGCCTGTGATAGAGATCTTCTCTGAGAATACCTTCTTTTAGTGATTCCGTAATATCACGATTTGAAGAGGAGAGAACCTGAACATCAACGGGTATTAAATTATTACTGCCGATCCGCTGAACCTTTTTTTCTTCGACCACTCGAAGCAGTTTTGCCTGCAACTCCGAATCAATTTCGGTTATCTCATCGAGGAAAAGAATCCCTCCATCGGCAGCTTCAAAAAGTCCTGCTCTGCTTGAATTCGCATTTGTGAATGAACCTTTCTCATGTCCGAATAATTCCGATTCAAAAAGGGTAGGTGTAAGTGAAGCGCAATTTATTGGTACAAAGGGTTTATTTCGGCGAGGACTGATCTTGTGAATGTGCCTTGCCAATAATTCTTTTCCGGTGCCGTTCTCACCGCAAATCAAAGTATTTATACCGTGAGCAGCAATCTGCTCCGATTTTTGTAATAATTTTCTGAGTTTGGGGGATTCACCGATTATCATCTCTTCTTTTGATCCAAGATTTTTATCAAGCTCTTTTCTGAGTATGATATTTTCCTGTTCCAACTTTTCCTTTAATCTGCGGTTCTCATTTTCCAAATTAATTGATTGTTCAAGTTTGGAAACAGAATTATGGAGTTCACTTTCTTCGTAAGGCTTCTTCAGTAGATCGTGAGCCCCAAGTCGTAAAGAGTTAATAATAGTTTCTTCATCCGAGTATCCGGTAATTACAATGAATTTTAAGTTGGGATATTTTTCATTGGTTTGTTCTATCACATTCAGTCCATTATCCCCGGGCAGTTTGATATCGATGATAGCAATATCAATTTTAATTGAGTCAATTATTTCAACTGCCTCCTGAACTCTTGAAGAAGTAAAAACATTATATTTGGGGGATAATGAAAATTTAAGATTGTCGAGTGAAAATTCGTCATCCTCTACCACAAGAATATTAAGCTTTCTCATCAATTACCTGTTTGCTTATTTGAAGATTTATTACCACAGTTGAACCGGTTGGATTATTTGTAATTTTAATAGTGCCATTGTGCAAATCTAAAATTTGTTTTACAATCCAAAGCCCAAGTCCGGTACCTTTGCCAGTTTCCTTTGATGTGCGGAATGGTTCGAAAGCCCGCTCCAGCATTTCTTTATCAAAGCCTGTCCCGCTGTCTGTCACTGAAATTTGAACAGAATCTTTTAATTCTTCGGTTTTAAAAATAATTGTTTTCTCGCCGCTCTTTTTTTCCATTATGGAATCTTTTGCATTGGTCATCAGGTTGTGTATCACTTGATTCAATTCACTTTTTGAAATTGAGAGGGGAGGAATGTTTGAAATCTCTGCAATTATACTTATTCCCAGCAGCTCAAATTGTTTACCGAAAATAATTTTCCAATCATTAAAAACCTCATGTAGATCAGCCAACAGAGATTGATCCTTTGGGTTTGAACCGTAAAGAAATTTCTGGATCAGTGTCGAACTGCTGTTGACTGCTCTATGGATCAGATCGATATTGGTTTTTTGATCAGCATCATTTAGTTTCCCCGATAATAATCTCTGAGCACTATTCTTTATTGCTCCAAGCGGACTGTTTAACTCATGTGCAACACTGCCTGCAATTGTACCAAGCAGAGCTAACTTTTCTGATTCAATTAATTTTGCGGTCGTTTTTTCTATTTCCTCTTTCTGCGCTTTTATTTTTTTAGTTGCAATACTCATGGTAAAAGACCAGAGTATTAGCAGGATGATTATCAGTCCCGCAACACTGAGTAAAATTATGAGGAGGGTATTATTGGAAATTCTGCTGTACCATGGTACATATTCCAGAGTGTATAAATAAGCACCTTTGTCTGAATTAACACAAAATAAATCGGTTTTAGGGAAGTAAGTAAGATCGCCTTCAGTTTTAAGAGCTGCCTCAATTTCTAACTGATCATTGCGGACTAGACTAAAGTTATTCCCGCTCAACGCCTCGTCGGTGATAAAATTTCTTTTATTATTGCGAATATATGAATATGCAAGATTATTAGAGCCGTTTTGCGATTCCACTATAAGCCGGAGTTGATCATCATAAACCTCTAAAGAATTATCTAGAAAATTTACAATTAAACAGTTAGAAATCACATTTATATACCGCGCCTTTTTATCAAAGTGATAAGCCTTCAGTTCCTCACCGTCATCAATATCAAAGATATGGACACTACCATTTAGTTTATCATTTTTATTTCGATGATACACTCCGGCAATAACTTTATTATCATTCACAATTTGGTGTCTTACCCAAACAAATTTGTCCCCAAGCTTCTTTTCCCAAACTTTTTTCCCCTTTTTATCTAAAGCAGAAATTACGGCTACAGAATCGCTCGAATAGTCTTGAGCGTGCGTATCAATCACAGTTGATTCAACATCGGTGTAATTTGTGGAATAGGGGATTACTCCATCATCTTTTTCGAAAAAGAAAGTCTCATTCGAAAAATTTAAGCCGTTGCAAACAGCGCTGCTTGTAATAACAATAGAAATTTCGGAATCAATATTCCTATTATTTGTATAACTTGGAATCATATAGAAAGCTGTAGGATAGTACCAGAGTAATTTTTGCGAATCGATGTCAACAGCAAATATTCCCCTAACAGAACCTGCTTCCGGATAATTTTCCGTAAATGAAAGCAATAACTCATCGTTGGGATCTTCATCAAGGTTTGCAAAAGAATAATTGATATAAGGAAATTTTTTCGGGGCATTTACGGATAAGCTAAAAATTACTTTTTCAGTTAAATAATTTTGGTATTCGATTAATAAAAAATCAATTCTGTCATTATAAATAACCGGAGCAATTATTTCGTCCAAACCGTCATTATCTAAATCGTAAATTGACATTTGTGTTGATATTGTGCAAGAATCATAGTTCATCAGTACATTATCGACGAATAAATAGTCGCTGCTCGAAACCCTGAGTTCTACTTTTTTTTGTTCTTTCTGTTCTGTGATACTGATGATGCTTGCTGTATCGGGACTTATGATATAACCCTCCGATACAAAATGATTTTCCAAGTAAATTTTCTGAACAAACTTATAAGGGGTATATTCGAATTGAGCCCGCAAGACAATTGAGAAAAAAAATAAAAGAAACGATATTTTTAACCACCTACACAACATCTTCTCCGTACAATTTTACTAAAATTAAATAAGTTGAATGACAATTCCAAAAAATATTTTAACCTTGAGAACCCCGCTGCCAAAGGGGTTATAAACTCTTTTTATGGAAATGTAAAAAGAGTTTATATCTAAAAAATGCGCCCCTCCTTTTTTAAGCAAAATCTACAATAAAACTTTTGGTACAAAGATTGAATGAATAATAGAGGTGA
>JAENZU010000396.1 GCA_016841125.1 Melioribacter sp.
GCTGCCGGGAGTATAAACATTCGCTTGATACCCGATCAAATTCGTTATCGTTTTGTCAATCAAAGTATAGTTAAGTTTTACGGAGTCTTTCGGCGGAATGGAAATCGGGTCCCATGCGTACGATTCGCAGATAACCGACTGATCATTCATATTGATAATTCTAAATCCGCGGATAACCATTTCGACCGGGAATCCATTTTTCAATGTAATTTCTAAAGTTCCGTTTGCAAATAGAATTGACTCAAATGTATTTATTTGATCGAAAGTGCCGTCAACATTTGAGGCAAGTTCTGGGATATTCTGGCTGCTTCCCGGATTTATTTGTGAACTCCAGGCAGGAGGAAGAATATCTGCATCAATCGGATCGATCGGATTGATTTTTATGGCACCGATAATTTGGTCACTATAAACACCGAAATCATCAACTGATAACTTATCATCAAATAAAAGCGGCTGTAATCTTTTTTGATCTACATATTTAATTAGACCTAAATTGGCAGGGTCATCCGATGCAACCAAATGCTGTTCATCTTCGATTGCTTCCAATAAGGTATAAGATTTTGATGTAACCGGAACCGAAAGATCAATATTCCAAACCGGTGCAATTACCTCATCGGGTAATTCAAAACAGCCTGTTAAAAAGTAGATTAGAATTAGTATATATAAAATTTTTGATTTCATTCTGATGTTCCTGTTTGCAAATAAACATTCAATCCAACTCAAATTATTTTATCAGAGTCATTTTTTTAATTATCGTTTCTGAACCGTTTTGGAGTTCGTACAAATAAATACCGCTTGTCATTTTAGTTCCGTCAAAACTCACTTCGTAAACTCCGGCATTTAGTTGATCATCTACTAAAGTTACAACTTCAATTCCCAAAATGTTATATACTTTTAATTGCACTTCTGATTTTTCTTCAATTCCAAATTCAATTTTGGTTTGCGGGTTAAATGGATTCGGATAATTTTGTGAAAGGTAAAATTTTGTAGGAATTTCATTTTCTGATTTATCGTCTGCCGATGTAACATTACCGATTGAGTTTCCCCTTCCGCCGCCGAACCTTGAGAAATGAGATGCTCTGAAACCGAAGTATTCTTCTGTGTCTATCGTTTTAATTTCATCAGTATTCCAATAGTCATTTATTAAGTAACCAAACAATAAATCTTCGCCGCTCGTGTTAAATCCAGTTTGTTTACAGTATGATTTAAAATCTGCAGATTTTGGAATTAGGAAGTATGCAGAGTTGGGAGACTTGAAATAATATGAGTTATCACCCTCATAAAATAAATTGGTTGTTTGGTCTAATACTGAAATTTCGAAATAGATTAAAACTTCATCTTCAGCTTTACCGATTTTATTAAAAGCGCCGGTAGTCTGATCAAGATTGGTAAGATTTATTTCAATTTCAATATTATGCTCTAGTGCGTTATCGTCAAATCCAAATTTACTTCCGGTTACGGCATCGTAGAACTTTTGAAAATTTGAAAATTTTGTGTTTTCTAATTTTATCTTTGGGAAAATAAAGAATTCGCCTTCTTTAATTTTTCCTTCAGTTAGTAAATGTTTTTGGTGAGTGGTCGGGTGTGTGATGAATAATCGGTAGCTAATAATATTCTGCGGGGTTTCTACAAAGCCCTCAGAAAACAGAGTTAAAATAATTATAACCTTTACCAGTGTAAAAATATTCCTCATAGCTTCCTCGCTCACTTATATTCATCCAAAGGATCATAAAAAAATATTTAATTATTGACAAACGCTTCCTCGAAGTCATCAATTTGGAATAGACTTTTTATAGGTCTGAGTAAATTTGAAATTCGGGATTCAGAATATTCACTGAATTCATGGCGTTCATAGGCAATCGGCAGCGACTTTATTGCTTTTACAATTATTTCCTCAAGATTATTTTTCTGAGTTAGTAAATGCGCCGGCAGTAAAGCAACCAGATCAAAAGCAGCCGTTTCAACTATATTGTAAATTTCAGTAGTTGACAAATCCTCAAGGTTTTCGCCGAATGAGATCATGTTTAATTCTTCTCTCATTTTTATTTCAGTTTTAATCCTCTCTGAAAGAAGATTTGCTACTAAGTTCGTCGGGATTCTAAATTCAACCATTTTATTCTCTCTGTAAGCTGTTTTTAATTCATTTTCGAGAGTAGTAAAACATAAAAGGTGCCAATGACTGAATTATTCCAAATTCCTTTGAATTTATCTTAAAAACGCATATTTAGTTTGGATTCTGGGAAAGTGTTCTTCTGTTAAGGTGCGCAAAAAAAATTGACAGATTTAATTATTTTTTTTACAACCTATTAAATAATAAGGAGTTAGAGATGATTAAAATGATTTGCTAGATAAATTATTTGCACCGTTTGATCGAAACGGTAATTAATGGAGTTTTAATTATTTTCGATACGAATACTGAATAAAATTTGGGATTAAATTACCTCAGCAATATAATACATATCCATTTTGCCTTTACCCTTTGCAAATAGCTTGCCGCGGTAATTACACTTAAATTCATGTTTAACTAACTTATAAGTGTTTTCAGAAATATTTATATCTCCGGATTCTGCAGAACTTTCCATTCTTCTCGCAATATTTACTGTATCCCCCCAAACATCATAATTGAATCTTATATTACCTACCACTCCGGCAATTACGGGTCCGGAATTAATTCCAATTCGCATAGCCCATTTGATTGAAGATTTACCATTTCGATCGTTAATAAATTTCTGCATTTGAATCGCGGCTCTAACAGTTTTAAGGGCATGTTCATTACAAGGCTGAGGTAAACCTGCCGCCGCCATGTAGGAATCGCCGGAAGTTTTTAATTTTTCGAGACCGTTGTTCTCAACAATTTCATCGAAAGTCTTAAAAATTTCATTTAATTCTTCAACCAAACTATCGGCAGGCAGCAATGAAGCGGTATTTGTAAAATCTTCAAAATCCGTAAATAAGATGGTTACATTTTCAAAATAACGAGGCTGAACTTTTCCGGTTGCTTTTAATTCCTTGACCAATGCATTTGGCAGAATATTCAAAAGCAGGGCTTCACTCTTATCTTTTTCTTCTAAAAGTTCTTTCGTTCTTTCATCCACCACCCTTTTAAGTTCTAAGTTTCTTAGTGAAATTCTTCTATTATTAAAAATCGAAAGTGCATAAATAACGCCTATAAAAGAGAAAAGGATTAAAATTCTGAACCACCATGTTTCGTAAATTGGGGGCGCAATTATTAGTGCAAAACTTAATTTTTTATCGGACCAATTGCCGTCACTATTTGCGGCATAAATTTCAAATTGGTAATCCCCCGGCGGAATAGCACGATAGGATACTTTTCTTTCCGAAGTAGAAATCCATCTTTCCTCAATATTCGTCAATCGAAATTTGTACAGAATCCCTTGAGGATTAAAAAAATTAGGGCTGCAGAATTCAAATGTGATATTGTTGAAATCACTTTCAAATTTTTGTCCGCTTCTTATTTCAACTAGAGAGTCAATTTTCCCGTCGGAAATAATTATCCGATCTAAAAAGACATTCGGTTTATATTTATTTACCTGTTTTGACGGGTCATATTCTATCACACCCCTTTGAGTGCCGAACCATAGACTACCTTTTGAATCTTTAAAATATGCTCCCCCGTTAAATTCATTTGACGGTATTCCATCGGATTTCATTAAATATTTAAATGATACCGAACCGGCATTGTAGAATTCATTCAAATCCAAAACGGAAATTCCGCGGAGGGTGCTGATAAATAACTTTCCCCTACTTTCCAATAAGCCATAACAGATATCGTCCGACAAACCTTCTTCTTTAGATATGTTTCGGAAATCGGTTCCATCGTAATGAACAATCCCGTTTCCGTTTAACGCGAACCAATAGCTCCCTTTCGAATCTTTGAATATTGAATTTACGTCATTTTTTTCACTTCCGATTGTTGCAACTTTATCATTCTTATATTTTAAAACTCCAAAAAGTTCGGTAGCAAACCAAAGACTTTTATCGGAATCTTCAAAAATATCCCAAACCAGCCCG
>JAENZU010000397.1 GCA_016841125.1 Melioribacter sp.
TGTGGCGAAGGAGTTTTTGAAAATAAATTTGGAGTGTGGAAGAAAGTAGAATTATTATCAATAAGCACCAACTCTATTAGGGGAAGTGACATAAATGACATATTTGTAGTTGGTGACTATGGATTGATTTATCATTTTAACGGTGCAAATTGGCAATTAATGAGTTCAATAAACAGCGCTAAAGGGTACTCGGAAGTTTCCACTTTTAAGAACATGGTTGCAATATGTGGTAATCAGCAAGGGAAAGGAATAATACAAATAGGAAAAAGAAATTAATTTTACAATAAACAAGAGCCAATCAGTCAAAATGATTATATGCGCCGATAAACAACAATCCATCTAAACAGCAGTACAGTTTCCAGCAATTACGGCAGAGAGAAAATTATTGGCTTTCAAACTTACCCGATACATATTTATGAAGAATGCTGGCAATTAATGTTTGATACGGAATTCCTTCCTCCATTGCTCTGATCTTAAGCAAATTAATATCTCTTTCCGAAAGTCTGATATTAACCCTCTTATTTTTTTTGAAAGTTTCTGCCGCGTATTCTTTATGCTTTTCTATCTCCTCCGGCATATTTTCAATTTCTTGCCACTCGCCGGCTTTAAATGATTCCAATATTTCCTTTTCATATTTATCAAATTCGTTTTTCATTTTTTACCTTTTGAATATTTCTTTTTAGCTTTTCTGCTCGGAATGATCGTTTTCAAAAAGATCTCATTTTCGGATTCAACAAACGGGACCAAATAAAAATAATCTATATAATCGATCACATACATTTTTTGACCGGGATATTTTTCATTATTATGATGTTCGACGATCTTTACCACTCTATTGTTTTCAATACAAAACACAATTTCTTCAAATGAAATATTACGGTGTTTCTTCAAATATTTATTTTTATCGGAATTCCAATTATGAAATTTCATGCCTTAAATTAACATTATGTGTGCCTTATGTCAATCGCTAAATTCTTCAAAAAAATTTAAAACGAACAAAAGCATGAAGCTTCTACGAAGTTTTTCGTTTCTTTGATTACATTTTCTACAATAATGGAACTCCTAGCGGAGTTCGAAATATTTTTCGTCTTTCAACCCCTTCGGGGTTGCATTATTGTAGAGGATCAGAATAGATAGATCAGTAAAGCTCCGTAGGTGCTTCATTATTTATTAATATTCCCGCAATTTTAATTATAAATTTGATCAGATAAATTGCGGGTATATTAGTTTGCACGCTAATTTCTGGTTGTCATTCTTTTCTGCCGAAAGGCAGGCCCTCGCAGGCGGGAATCTCCTAAATTAAAAAAGATTCCGACTAAAAAATTGCCGGAACGACAAATCAAAAGTGAGGTGTGTTAACATTTCTCGAAAGAGTAAAAGAGAACCCACCCCTTTTAATTCCCCTCCAAGGAGGGGAAAATTGTTCTCAACAATTTAACAATGCGGCAATGTAACTATTCGGATATCCATCCTTTCACTTATTCTTAAACGCGCTTTGTTTTTGCACGCAATATAAATAATAACCAATTTCCCAACTCCGGAACTCGCAATATTTCAAAACCCCGATTCGAATTAATTTGACTTTAATCTAAGTTAAATTTAATTTCAATCGTTTCAAATTTTTCAAACGTTCAAAATGTCTGCTGAAGAGAGAATTAAAAAAGAGATCATCCAAAATTTCGGTCATGCGTATCGCGCATTCGGGCTGAATAAACTTATGGGGCATGTTGTTGCCCTTTTGATATTCTCTCCTGAACCACTCTCGCTGGATGAAATATCCCAAAACTTGGAAAGAAGCAAAGGTCCCGTAAGCCAAATAATGAAGAGGCTCCGAGACCGAAATCTGATTCGCAGGGTCTGGCACCCGACGAGCCGTAAAGATTTTTACGAGATTCAACCTGAAATTTTTGAAAACGCATTCCGAAATAATTTCGAATTAATTAAGAGCAACACCCGTTTAGCAAAACAACTCAAAGCTACCGTAAACAAAGAGAAAAGTGATAATTTTGATACTCTAAAATTAAGACTTTTGGAAATGCAGAAGTTTTATGAATTGACCGAAAAACACTTTGATAACTTCCTTTCCGAATGGTCGGTAGAAAGAGAAAAAATATATAGTAAGAGCAAGTAAAAAATTTATCGTAATCGTTTGAATTTTTTCAAACGTTAAAAATGATGGAGATTGAAATGGAAAGATTAAAAGGAAAGTCAGCTATTATAACCGGGGGCGCACAAGGAATTGGTAAAGCAACGGTTGAGAAATTTTTAAGTGAAGGAGCCAAAGTTGCAGTGTGGGATGTTGACGTCGAAAAAGGTGCGGAGTTTGAAAAACGGATGAAGTCCGAAGGTTTCGACGTAATTTTTCAAAAAGTAAACGTTGCAAACCGGCAGGAAGTTGAAAAGGCAGTTCAAACAGTTATAGAGAAATTCGGCAAAATAGATGTGCTTGTTAATAATGCCGGTATTACAAAAGATTCAACATTAAAGAAAATGACCGCCGAACAATGGCAGCAGGTAATTGACGTAAACCTTACAGGGGTATTCAATTGCGGACAGGCTGCTGCGGCGAAAATGCTTGAAGCAGGTTCGGGCAGAATTATCAACGCATCCTCGGTCGTTGGGCTATACGGCAATTTTGGTCAATCTAATTATGTGGCAACAAAAGCCGGCGTTATTGGAATGACAAAAGTTTGGGCGCGCGAATTAGGCAGAAAAGGAATTAATGTAAACGCAGTTGCTCCCGGATTCATCGCAACGGAAATGGTTCAGAAGATGCCGGAAAATGTAATAAATATGATGAAAGAAAAAACCCCGCTCGGAAGACTGGGAACTCCGGAAGACATTGCAAATGCATATCTGTTCCTCGCAGGCGATGATTCAAGTTTCATAAATGGTGCCGTTATTAGTGTAGACGGCGGAATAGTTATTTAACGGAAAATATTTTTTATGAATAGAACGGCATACATAAAATCGGTCGGCGCATATGCCCCCCCTAAAATTGTACCCAACTCATATTTTAATGAATTGCTTGGCGAAGATGTTGATACCTGGCTCCGGGAAAATCTTACTATCGAAGAACGAAGATGGTGTAATGAAAATGAATCGACCATTGATTTATGCTATCATGCATCTCAAACAGCGTTGGAGCGAGCCGGGCTTAAACCTGAAAATTTGGATTTAATAATTGTATCAACTGATACTCCGGAATATATCTCGCCATCTACGGCTTCTGTACTTCAATACAAATTGGGCGCTACAAAAGCGGGAACTTTCGATCTGAATACAGCATGTGCGGGATTTGTAACTGCAATAGACACCGCTTCAAAATATATCAAAGCTGATGAAAATTATAATAATGTGCTTGTGATCGGCGCTTATGCCATGAGCAAATACTTAAATATGTCCGACAAAAAAACGGTCACACTTTTTGCCGATGGTGCGGGTGCGGTTATTCTTTCGTCAGATAAAAATGAATCTAAAGGATTTCTTGGCAGCCGGCTTCACACCGAAGGTCAGTACCACGATTGGATGGGAATCTATGCCGGAGGCACTCATCAACCGGTTGATCAGACTGTTTTGGAGCACAAAGATCATCTATTAAAATTTGTAAAGAAATTTCCTAAAGAGATCAATCCTACTAAATGGACGGAAATGATAACTGACCTCACAAGTTCGTTAG
Source organism: Melioribacter sp. (assembly GCA_016841125.1). Taxonomy (GTDB): domain Bacteria; phylum Bacteroidota; class Ignavibacteria; order Ignavibacteriales; family Melioribacteraceae; genus JAENZU01. The sequence goes on from JAENZU010000397.1 coordinate 3,680, forward strand.
AATTAAAACCGGAAGAAATTGATCATTACTTTTTCACACAAATTAATATCAACAGCATTTGGGAAACTTGCGACAACCTTGGTGTGCCGCGTGATAAAGCCGTTACGATTATGGATAAGTTCGGTTACACCGGCTCGGCATGTATTCCAATGGCGCTAAATAAAGCCTTCGAACAGGGGAAACTAAAGAAAGGCGATAAATTAATTTTTATGGGATCAGGCGGCGGACTTGCTTTTGCAAGCGCAGCTTTTGAATGGTAATCGTTTATGGGAATTGCATCAAATGAAATGATATTAGCCGGATGGATTATGGTTGCAGTCTACATGACTGTAATACTTTTCTTTGTTGT